>SPJO01000058.1 GCA_006844635.1 Methylophilaceae bacterium
CAGCTAGCGAAGCATCTCGCAGGATTTGATATTCTTTATCTGTCAGTGTTTGTGCTGGCGCTACGGTAATTGAGTCACCAGTATGCACACCCATTGGGTCTAAATTCTCAATCGAACAAATGATGATGCAATTATCTGCACTATCACGCACCACTTCCATCTCATATTCTTTCCAACCAAGCATCGATTCTTCAATCAACAATTCATTGGTTGGTGAAGCCTCTAAACCACGTTCACAAATTTCTACAAACTCTTCGCGGTTATAAGCGATACCACCACCACTACCACCCATGGTAAACGATGGACGAATAATGGCTGGGAAGCCAATATTAGCTTGCACTTGTGATGCCTCTTCCATGCTATGTGCAATCGCAGATCTAGCAGAACCCAAGCCAATTTTATCCATGGCCTCTTTAAATTTCTGCCTATCCTCAGCTTTATCGATCGCATCTTTGGAAGCGCCAATCAATTCCACATTGTACTTTTCAAGCACACCATGCTTATCCAAGTCCAATGCACAATTCAATGCGGTTTGCCCACCCATGGTTGGAAGCAGCGCATCCGGCTGTTCTTTGGCAATAATTTTCTCAACCACTTGCCAAGTAATTGGCTCGATATAGGTGGCATCTGCCATTTCCGGATCGGTCATAATCGTGGCTGGATTAGAATTGACCAGAACCACTCGATAACCTTCTTCACGCAATGCCTTACAAGCCTGTGCGCCAGAGTAATCAAACTCACAAGCCTGCCCAATCACAATCGGGCCTGCACCAATAATTAAAATGGATTGAATATCAGTACGCTTAGCCATTAGCTAGCCTTCCTTTCCTGCATCATGCTAATGAAGCGATCAAACAAATAAGACATTTCCGTCGGCCCCGGACTTGCTTCTGGGTGACCTTGGAAACTAAATGCCGGTTTATCGTTGAGTGCGATACCTTGCAAACTCCCATCAAAAAGCGACACATGTGTGACCGCAATATTGTCTGGCAAGCTTGCTTGGTCGACAGCAAAGCCATGATTTTGACTGGTGATATACACACGCTTATTCTCAATATCTTGTACTGGATGGTTAGCGCCATGATGGCCAAATTTCATTTTGACTGTTTTGGCGCCATTGGCTAAGGCTAATAACTGATGCCCTAAGCAGATACCAAATGTTGGAATGCTTTCATTCATCAAGGCTTGAATCGTCTGAATGGCATAATCGCAAGGCTCTGGGTCACCTGGACCATTCGACAGGAAAATACCATCAGGCTGGTAAGCCAGCGCCTCCTCAGCTGTGGCTTTTGCTGGCAACACGGTGACTTTGCAACCACGAGACACAAGCATGCGTAAAATATTGCGCTTTACTCCATAATCAAAAGCAACCACATGGTATGGCTTTTCACTATTCGGCACATACCCCTCACCTAACGCCCACTCACCATCTGTAAACTCGTATGCTTTTTGACAAGTCACTTCTTTCGCCAAATCCATCCCCGCCAAGCCTGGGAAAGCTTTTGCCAGTTCAAGTGCTTTAGCTTCGTCAACCTCACCAGCCATAATGCAACCAGCTTGCGCGCCTTTTTCACGCAAAATACGTGTTAATTTACGCGTGTCTATATCGGCGATTGCTATGATGTTGTTCGTTTCGAGATAGCTGGATAACGATTGTTCACTGCGAAAGTTGCTGGCTAACAAAGGCAAATCTCTTATCACCAAGCCGGATGCACAAACATGCGCAGATTCAACATCTTCAGTATTTGCACCGGTATTCCCAATATGTGGGTAAGTTAGGGTAACAATTTGTTCGGTGTAAGAAGGATCCGTTAGAATTTCTTGGTAACCTGTCATTGAGGTATTAAAAACTACCTCACCAACAGTATGCCCTGAAGCACCAATTGAAATGCCACTAAACACTGTTCCATCTGCTAACACAAGTATTGCTGGTGTCGTTTCTACAGGGCGCGTTTGCGTCAATTGTTGCTCCTTAATCTATTTTATCGTTCTCATATTCGCGCACTTTGCAGCACGCAAAATGCGACGCTGGCGCTAGACATGCAAAACGGGAAAAGTGGTGTACTCTTCCCGTTCACAAGAATTGACGAATTATAGCCAGATTCAACTTTTATTTCAAGCAAATATAATGCTGATACGTGTCAACTTTATCGCTAACTTTTCAAGCCTAACACGTCCCTCATATCATAAAGGCCTTGCGGCTTTTCATTCAAAAACTTAGCTGCTCGCAATGCACCCAATGCGAAAGTCGCACGGCTGCTGGCTTTGTGTGTAATTTCCACTCGCTCACCAGTGCCCGCATAAACGACAGTATGATCTCCAACAACATCACCACCGCGCAAGGTAGCAAAGCCAATCTTGCCTGCCTCACGCTCACCTGTCACGCCTTCACGCGCATAGACTGCACAATCTTTTAAATCTTGCCCAAGACCTTGTGCCGCTGCTTCACCTAATCGTAATGCTGTGCCCGATGGCGCATCAACTTTATGGCGGTGATGCATTTCAACCACCTCAATATCATAGCCCTCATCTAACACTTTAGCCGCTTGCTCAACCAAGTTAATGAGCAAGGTCACGCCAACACTCATATTCGGCGCGAACACCACTGCATGTTGCTTAGCTGCCGCAGCGATTTTGGCTTTTTCTTCCTCATTAAATCCTGTCGTACCAATCACCATTTTCACACCAGCTTGCTGACAAGCGGTTAAATACTGCATTGCAGCTTCGGGGCGGGTAAAGTCCACCAATACATCAGCACCTTTTAATGCGCTGGCTAAATCACTGCTTACGGTCACGCCTGTATTAATACCGAACTGCGCCCCTGCATCTTGCCCAATCAACGCACTACCGTCGCGGTCAATTGCCGCATGCAGCGTTAAGTCATCATCAGCAAAAACACCTTCTAACAGCGCCATGCCCATTCGACCTGACACGCCCGTAATGACTACATTTGTTTTCATATCATTTCTTTGAATTAAAATCAGAAGCCTATTTTTTCTAACATACGCTCGAAAAAGCTCGGTTCTTCTGCAGGGAGGCTTTCTTCAGCCTCTTTTACTTCTTGTACAACGCTTTCTTGTAGTGGTGCAGCGGATGTTGACACTTCTTGCGGGATAATGCGCTTGGTATTCAAGCTGCGGTCCATTCTAAACACTAAATTAGTGTCTGTTTTAGATGGCAACACGGTCAACACTTCTGTTCCAGACTCAACTGCAGGCTTAGGCTCAATCACTGGCACGGCAGCCGCCGCAGCCTCTTCCGGCACTTCTGGTGCAGCCTTCACTTCTGGCGCTGACGCTTCTTTCGGCATTACCTCCACTTCCTCAACAACCTTTTCCACTTCCTCGGTTACGGCCTCCGCCTCTTCCGTTGGCTCCGCTACAGTTTCAGTTGTTAATGCGTCAGCGGGTGCTGATGGCGCTAATTCGGCGGGCCCAGGCTCAACAGGTACTGCCAGCACGGATGCAGGTGTTTCTTCATTGTCGACAGCTTCCACTGCTTCGTCAGACGCTGGCAAATTCTCCGTCGCCTCAATCGCAGGCGCTTCCATCGGCTGCACTTCAGGCTCGTTACCACCTGTTTCAGAAGCATCTACTTCAGTCGCTGCTTGTGGCTGCTGTTCACTCGCTTCTTGCTCAAGTGATTTTTTAACATCTTCCACCGTTTGGCCTTTTGGTACAACATCACCACGTACGCGCTTCAACAAGTCATCTTCAAAATCTAAAATAACGCGACGCTGACTAACAATCTTGCCCTGCTTACGTAACTGGTAGAAATAATCCCAACGGTTAGTGCGGAAGCTATCCACCAGCAAAGGCGTGCCCATAATAAATTTGACTTGCGACTTCGTCATGCCAGGGCGTAGTTTTAGCAACATTTCGGATGTCACCACATTGCCCTGTTGAATATCCATTTTATATGGCTTAACTTTTGGTAAAGTTGCTCCACAGCCAATCAGGCTCAAACCCATCAGCAATGTTAATAATCTTAAAATATAATGCATAGTTATGTGTGTACACGAGACATCTATCTGAATTGGCGTTAATATACCACGATGGCGCTAAGCCTAAAACCTAAAACTTTAACAAACGAGTGAGAAGCTATGCATGATCAAAAGGATTTAAAAAGCGCTGGACTAAAAGCGACACTACCGAGACTAAAGATTTTAGAGCTGTTTGAAAAAAGCGACGAGCGCCATATGTCAGCTGAAGATGTCTATAAAATATTGTTAAATGCTGGAGATGATGTCGGCCTAGCAACGGTTTACCGCGTTCTTACACAGTTCGAAGATGCAGGTCTACTGGTACGTCATCACTTTGAAAGCGGCAAAGCTGTTTTTGAACTAAATGAAGGCGACCACCATGATCATATTGTTTGTGTTAAATGTGGCCATGTCGAAGAGTTCTATGATGAAGAAATTGAGCGCCGACAAGAAGAAGCTGCCAAATCTCGTGGATTTAAAATTCATGAGCATTCACTGATGATTTATGGCACTTGCGAAAATGAAAAATGTGATAGAAATAATTAAATACTGAGCATCATAAAAGGAGCTAACATTGTCTCAACCTTCTTTAACTCAAGGCTACATAAGTAAGCTATGGCGTATTACACTGGCAATAACACTTGCCATGACATTGGCAGCCTGCGGCACCAACCCAGTTACCAAAAAAAGAGAGTTCCAATTTGTCTCTCAAGATAAAGAAATCGCCATCGGCAAACAAAACTATTCGCCAGCGCGTCAATCACAAGGTGGTGATTATGTGATTGATCCAGAGCTAACGGCTTATGTACAAGGCATAGGTAAGCGATTAGCAGCCGTGTCAGACAGACCAGAGCTGCCTTATGAGTTTGTTGTGCTTAACCATTCAGTGCCCAACGCTTGGGCGATGCCAGGCGGTAAAATTGCTTTTAACCGCGGCTTACTCTACGAACTCAACAGTGAAGCCGAATTGGCCGCTGTAATGGGCCATGAAATTGTACATGCAGCAGCAAGACACGGCGCTAAAAGCATGGAACGTGGCGTACTCATGCAAGCTGGCATGATTGCCGTTGGTATTGGTGCGCAAAACACCGATTATGCTAATTTAATCGTTGGCGGATCCCAGGTTGGCGCCCAGCTAATTTCAAGCAAATATGGCCGTGATGCAGAAAGCGAATCTGATTATTACGGCATGCTTTATATGAAAAAAGCGGGTTATGACCCAGCCGCAGCAGTAAAGTTACAAGAAACATTCGTGCGATTAAGTGAAGGACGAAAAAGTGACTTTATCTCCGGCCTATTTGCCAGCCATCCGCCTTCGCAAAAGCGCGTTGCTGACAATAAAATTACTTTAGCCAAAATTGGTGCTGGTGGTGAAATGGGCGTAGAAACCTACGCCAAAAAAGTCGGCAAACTCAAAGCAACACAAAGTGCATACAAAGCTTATGATGACGGTGTTGCCGCACTGAAAAAAGAAGATACCGCGACAGCAGTCAAGTTAGCGAAGAAAGCCATCGCAGGTGAACCACGTGAAGCACGCTTCCAAGAGTTATTAGGTGATATTGCATTAACAAAAAAAGACACAAAAACTGCGCTCAGCTACTATGCTAAAGCCATCAAGATGCAGCCAAACTACTTTAAGCCGCACCTGCACAGTGGCATTGCTTTATTTAACTCAGGCAAAAAATCACAAGCTGAACCATACCTTAAGCGCGCGAATGAATTACTACCGACCGCACCAGGCCATGCCTTACTTGGCCAGATTGCTGAAGGTCGCGGTGAAACTGACTTAGCTTTAAAACACTATCAAGTGGCCGCAAGCTCAAATTCAACGATTGGTAAAGAAGCCACAGCCCGTGCGACGCGTTTAGACTTTCCGCGCAACCCTGGCAAATATATGAAATCTGGCGTGCTTGCGGATAACCGAGGCAATTTATTTGCTGTTGTCCAAAATGGTGCAGCTGTTGCCATTGAAGGCGTGCAAGTACGAGTGGTTAAATATGACTCTAAAACAGGCCGTGCAGTATCACAAACACGCCCTATGTCGATTCGCGGTGTCATTGAGTCAGGCAAACGAGGCCAAGTAGGCATTGGCGTACGAGTAAAAGACCAACAAGAAGCCCGCTACTATAAAGTTGCCGTTGAAGCGGCCAAATTAGTCGAAACCCCCGCTGCTAAATAGTTTATTGAAAGAGAGACGCTATGAAATTCATCAACCTTCTATTACTTATCATATTGATTGCATTGGTGATTTTTGCATCACTCAACTGGCAAGCGATTATCACGCCAGTTCCCCTAGCTCTCCTCTTCACCACGGCTGAAGCACCGCTCGGTTTAATTCTACTGAGCGTGACAGCTTTGCTGACACTACTGTTTCTGGGCTTTGTCGTTTATATGCAATCATCGACGCTGATGATTAGAAGGAAGCTTAACAAAGAAGTTGAAGAGCAACGCAAGCTAGCTAATGAAGCCGAAGCATCTCGTTTCACTGAGCTAAAAACTTATTTAGAAAGTGAACTAAAAAACCTAAATGCGCAAAGTAATGATGTGCATACTAAACTGGAAACACGCCTGACTGAAGCGGAAACCGCACTAAAAGGCGTAGTAGAAGAAACAGGAAAAACACTCTCTGCTTATATCGGCGAACTTGATGACCGTATAGAGAAAAACTAAATAAGGCTATTTAAAAATGACAGCACCCTTGGGTACAGCATTGATTACTGGCGCATCTTCTGGCATTGGTGCGGTTTATGCAGATCGCTTAGCTAAACAAGGTTATGACCTTATTTTAGTCGCCCGAAGTGAAGACAAGCTCAATGCGCTTGCAGAAAAGCTAGCGGCGGAAACAGGCCAGCAAGTAAAAGCGGTTAAAGCTGATTTAACCAACAAGCAAGACCTCGCAACCATTGAAGGCATTTTAAAAACGGACGATAGTATTTCGGTGTTGATTAATAATGCCGGCATTGGCTCAGTCGCTAGCGTGTTAGATTCAGACGTCGATGAGATGGAAGCCATGATAGCGCTCAACATTACTGCGCTCACACGACTTAGCTATGCTATTTTGCCAATTTTTTCTGATAAGAATGCTGGCACAGTCATCAACATCTCGTCCGTTGTCGGTATTGCTAGCGAATTTCTAAACGGCGTATACAGCGCCTCTAAATCTTATGTCTTGAGCTTTGGCCATCGCTTACAAAAAGAGTTTGCCAATAAACAAGTCCGCATTCAAACTGTATTACCCGGTGCAACCGCTACTCCGTTTTGGGATGCCGCAGGTTATGCGCCCGTTAAAACCGCCCCGACTACCATGTCTGCAGAAGACTGTGTAGACGCAGCCTTGGTTGGCTTAAGCCAGGGTGAGATGGTCACTATTCCTGGTTTACAGCATTATGATGACTGGGATGACTGGGAAAAAAGCCGTCAAGCGCTTGGGCCTAAGTTTAGCAATGCTCAGCCTGCAAAACGGTATGGGGTTAAATAACCGTTGTTTAAAAACTTTTTAGTCAAGACGCTGCGATTTGTTTTATACCTTCTGCTAGGATCAGGCTTCGTACTATCTGGCTGTGAGAGCAAACCCCTACTGACTATAGAAGAGTTTCATCAAAGGTTTCCCAGCCAGTGTATAAAAGCGCCAGTTCTGCAGTCAACATCCACTCAGAGAGCAGAAAAAACTTGTCAATGTATGGCTCTGCTAGCTAAGGAAAAATGGCGTTCCATTGAATCTTTAAGTCAGTCATTAATAGATGAAGATCGCGCACCTCGAGGCGTACCAGATTACTACCAAGGCGCTACAAGAATCACATACAAGTCGTGCAGGAAGTTCTGATTAAGCAGTTCCAATGCTTACGTAGATTGAGCCAGCATTTCTTTCGCATGACTACGTGTTGCATCGGTAATTTCCAAACCACCTGACATTCTAGCAATCTCTTCAATGCGTTCTTCTTGATTTAACTGTTGAATATGACTTAGTGTCACACCATCCTTTTGTGTTTTGCTCACCTGTAGATGTTGCGCCGCTTGTGCTGCGACTTGGGCTAAGTGAGTAATGACCAACACTTGTCGATTTTGGCCTAGCTGCTTAAGCAGTGTCCCCACCACTTCTGCAACACCACCGCCAATACCAACATCGACTTCATCAAAAATCATGCATGGCACACTGCCTTGCGCGGCTGTGGTGACATGCAGCGCTAAGCTAATACGCGACAACTCACCACCCGAGGCCACCTTACTGAGTGGTCGCGGCTCCACACCCGCGTGACCAGCAACTAAGAACACGACTTGCTCTAAGCCATTAATAGAAGGCTCGTTCGTCTCTAACCCCACTTTAAACTGACCACCGCTCAATGATAGACGCTGCATTTCTTCGCTAATCTTAGTACTTAACGTTATAGATGACTGCTGTCGCGCCTTACTCAACGCTTTTGCTGAAGTCATATAAGCTTCTAGTGCTGCCGCAACTTGTTTGGCTAGTTCACCATCATTAGCAAAGGACTCTAGTTCTGTCATGCGTGCTTGCCACTCGTCTAATCGCTCTGGTAGTTCTTCAGGTCGTGAACGGTATTTGCGAGAGATACCGTGAATGGTTTGGATACGATTTTCCACTTCAGCCAATCTAGCAGGGTCTATATTATCCTGCTGTAAATACCGGCTTAAACTGCGTTGTGCTTCTTGCAGTTGAATAACGGCAGAATCAATGGTTTCGGCGGCTTCTTTTAATTCGCCATCCAGTTCGACCAACCCGGCTAACTTCTGCTGTATGTGGCTTAGCATTGAGAGTGCGTCAGGCTCCCCTTCACTCGCCAAGTGTAAGCATTCTTCCACACCAGTAATAAGTTCAGCACTATTACTTAAGCGGCTATGCTCGAGTTGCAAATCTTGCCATTCTTCGCTGGCAAAACCCAGCTGCTCTAACTCTCGAACCTTATCACGCAATTCAGCGAGCTCATCTGCATAAGCTTCAGCATTTTTTTCAATCTCGACTTGCTGCAAATGCAGTTGGTGCCAAGTTTTATATTCTTCTGCTACTTGTTTTGCTAAGGCCTGACTACCTGAAAACGCATCTAATATCTGGCGTTGGGTATTGGTATTCAATAGTGAGTGATGTGCATTTTGACTATAAATATCAACGAGATATTCCCCTATCGCCTTTAACTGCCCAACCGTTGCCGCCGCGCCATTAATAAAGCCACGACTACGACCATCGCTATAGATCACACGACGCAAAATCAAATCATCAGCATCATCTATTTCATGCTCAGCCAACCATGCTTGCGCTTGCATATTATTGGTAATATCAACCGTTACACTGATATCCGCTTTATCGCAACCAGCACGAATAACTTCTCCTTCATTCCGCGCACCTAACGCTAAGGATAGCGCATCAATGAGGATAGACTTGCCCGCACCGGTCTCGCCCGTAAGCGTAGTAAAACCTTGACTAAACTCAAGGTCTAGTTGTTCAACAATGACAAAGTTTCGGATGGATAAAGCTTGTAGCATAAGTTGTTAATTTAAATAATTTCTACTCTATTTTTATATAAGTAATTCAGCATTTAGTGCTCGCAAGTACAAGGCGCTAAGGCGCGGACAATACGTTAGTATGGCTAGCCGCAAGCAACGCCGTAATTGTGAGTAATAAATGCTGAATAATTAGCCCCAATGGAGCTTGTTGCGCAACATATCGTAATAACAATAATCCGCCGGGTGCAACAAGGTCACGCTTTCTTTAGAACGTACGATATTAATACAATCACCTTGTGCTAATGACAGTTGTGATTGTCCGTCAAAACTAATTTGTGCTTCATCCATTTTCACCACTGTCACATCTATATTGGCCGTACTGCTCAAGGCGAGTGGTCGATTGCTTAAGGTGTGTGGGCAAATAGGTACCAGCGCAATCGCTTCTAAACTTGAGTGTAAGATTGGGCCGCCAGCAGACAGCGAATAGGCGGTTGTGCCCGTTGGTGTACTGACAATCAAACCATCAGCACGTTGTTTATGGACAAACTTACCATCAATATTGACCTCAAGTTCAATCAGGCGCAAACCACTTTTTAAGACAATGTCATTAAACGCATGGTTTTCTAAAATGGTTTTACCATTGCGGACGACAGTAGCGTTCAACATCATGCGCGATTCACATTGATGCTCTCCTGCCAGAATAGCATCAATCGATTGTAGCATTTCTTCAGCACGCAAATCGGTTAAAAAGCCGAAGTGTCCACGATTAATCCCTACTAATGGAATACCGCTTTCTTTGAGCGCGCGCGCTACGCTAAGCATGGTGCCATCACCACCCATCACCACAGCTAGGTCTACCTTTTGGCCTATTTCTGATAGTGAAATGGTTTGATAATCAATAATTTCCGCATACTCTGCGGTTTGCGCTTCAAATACCACGCTAATATTTTGCCTGCGCAAATGGCTTGCCAAATCCACCAAATCATTTTTCATGAGTTGGACCGCTGATTGCCGCATAAACTTACCAATAATGGCAATAGTGTTAAATCTTGATTGCATGTCAGGATTTAATCACAGATACGCAATTACAACCAGTGGCAACGATGCACTAAATCAGGCAAAATGATGACTTAATCGTATTAAGTGAATAAATGCATTGGACGAACGCGCGCAAATACTACTCAAAACCCTAGTCGAACATTACGTAACGGATGGTCAACCAATGGGCTCCAATGCACTATTACAGCACTCAGGCTTAGGACTTAGCTCTGCCACCATTCGCAATGTGATGAGCGATTTAGAGCAGTTAGGTTTCGTAACAAGCCCACACACTTCTGCTGGCCGCATTCCGACACAACAAGGTTATCGCTTTTTTGTGGATTCACTGCTCAGCGTACAACCACTAGAAACGCAGCAAATTCAAGCACTTGAAAACACACTAAAGTCATCTAGCCAACAAGAAGTGATGACGACTGCGGCTGATATGCTATCTCATTTAACGCAATTTGCTGGGATGATTCTTACGCCTAAGCGTAAAACACTGATGTTTAAGCACTTAGAGTTTATGCCTTTGTCTGAGAAACGTATTCTCGTCATCATTGTCACAACAGATGGTAATGTGCAAAACCGCGTAATTGAACCAGACACACCATTCAAAGCTGCCGAACTGACAGAGGCAAGCAACTATTTCAATACACACTATGCAGGCAAGACCTTTGACGAAGCGCGCCAAACCCTACATGGTGATTTAAAGCAAATGCAAGCAGATATTAGTCACTTAATGGCAGCAGCCCTAGATGCTGAGGATGAGTCTAATACTCAAGATAAAGATGATGTGATTATTGCAGGCGAGCGTAATTTATTAAATGTTGATGAACTAGCCACGAATGTAACCACATTACGCAAACTGTTTGATGTATTTGAACGACGTTCTGCACTGATGCAATTACTCGACAACAGCCAAAAGGCAGAAGGCATCCAAATTTTCATTGGTGGGGAAAGCGGTTATAGTTCATTAGATGAATGTAGCATGGTCACCTCGCCTTACGAAGTCGATGGCCAAGTAGTCGGCACCCTCGGGGTCATTGGTCCAACACGGATGGCTTATGAACGTGTCATTCCCATTGTGGACATCACAGCAAAACTTTTATCTAGTGCCTTATCTTCAAAGTAGATCTCAACCATGAGCAAAGAGCAGTTATCAGAAGATCAAGTTACCCGTCTACCTAAAGATATTGTTCAAATTGGCGTCCCGCTTAAGTTCCCAGTATATGATGCTCATGGCCAGCTGCTGATGCAGATTGGCACAGTTGTTTCTTCAGAAGAACAACTGGAAAGGCTGTATGACCGTGGCTTATATTTGAATAAAAAAACCTCCAGCCAGTTGCTTGCGTCTAAAAAAAGCGCAGACACTTCGAATGATAAAAAAGCAAAGGAAGAACAAACAGAGTCGACACCGGTATTAGTCAGCTTACCACTCCAGTCAGTTAATATTGGCACACCCATTCAAATTTCACCGCTGAGTGACAATACTAACAGCACAAAATACAGAGTGAAATTCTTAGGCGGTTTAGAAAAAAGTAGTATTATTTGCACGGCTCCAACAATCGATGAAAAGTCAGTCTTCATTAAAGAACACTCTGGCTTTTCAGTGCAGATATTCAGCGGAAAAGAAGTCTACAATTTCATTACAACGGCCTCTGCTGTTCTCCACAAGCCTTTCCCACATATTCATCTAAAATATCCGCAAGGGGTCTACTCGAAAAATATCAGGAATAATCAACGTGTTGAGAGCAGTATTATTTGCTCATTGGTTAATCACAGCGCTAACGAAACTTCGAAATCAGCCGGAAAGATTGTCGATATAAGCCTAGGTGGTGCGATGGTAGAGTCTAATACTATCGCTGGAGAGATAAAGGATGAAATAGAGTGTATATTCAAGTTGGCGCTAGACGATACTGAAACCTTGTTATCCCTACCTTGTGTATTACGTAACGTGATAGAACCTAAAGAAGATGACGACAAGCAAAAGTACAGCCATGGGATTCAGTTCAAAGAAATTCCTTTTTTAGAAAAAGCAATACTACAAAACTATATCTATCAATTATTAACGGGCAAAGATTTAAATAGCCTGTAAAAAAACTTTTAACCTCGAGTATATTACTACATTTATGGCCTACTACGATTCAGAACCAGACTATCAGCACGGCGATCAATTAAAGATCGGCATTTTGCTAGCCAATTTAGGGACACCTGAAGCACCAACTGCCAAAGCATTGCGTCCTTACCTCAAACAGTTTTTAATGGACAGGCGTGTAGTTGAAATTCCACGATTGATTTGGTGGTGGATTTTAAATTGCATTATTTTGATGATTCGCCCGAGAAAGTCAGCTGAAAAGTACGCACAAGTATGGACAAAAGCAGGCTCTCCATTAATGGTGCATGCGCAAAACCAAACCATGATGCTGCGTGGTTATTTGGATCAAAAAATAAAATCACCATTTGTTGTCGAACTAGGCATGAGCTATGGCAATCCAAGCATGAAAAGCGCAATTCAAAATTTAAAAGCGCAGCATTGCGACAAAATACTGGTCTTTCCGTTATACCCACAGTATGCGGCAAGCAGCACAGCAGCTAGTTTAGATGCCGTTTGGCATACGTTGTTGAAAATGCGTAATGTTCCTGCTATTCGTACGATTCGCCAATATCATGACCACCCTGCTTATATCAAAGCCTTAGCCGCTAGTGTCACAGATTATTGGGCAATCAATGGCAAGCCTGAAAAACTCATTATGAGTTTCCATGGCGTACCGAAAGTACACTTAACAAAGGGTGATCCGTATCATTGCGCTTGCCATAAAACAGCGCGCTTGCTCGCTGAAGCATTGGGCTTAAATGAAGAGCAATATCAAGTGGCTTTCCAGTCGCGGTTTGGTAAGCAAGAGTGGTTAAAACCATACTTAGCAGAGACGCTGACATCTTTAGGCAAAGCCAAGACTAAACGTATTGATGTGATATGCCCTGGCTTTAGCAGCGACTGCCTAGAAACACTGGAAGAAATTGCGCTGGAAGGTAAAGGCATTTTCCAAAGTAATGGCGGTGGTGAATACAACTATATCCCAGCATTGAATGCAAATGAAGCATGGATACATGCCATGACGGATATTGCACTTGAAAACTTAAGCGGATGGGTTTCTACTGAATGGGCGTCCGGCGAAGCTGACCAAGCGGCGAAAGACACGGCAGCACGTGCAAAAGCTTTAGGCGCAAAACAATAAGCGGTATAATCCATTCATTAGAATAATATAACCATATTGAAGGCTTTTTTATGATTGTCATTACAGGTGGAGCCGGTATGATCGGCTCAATGATTGCATGGCACCTCAACACCAAGCTGGGCCGTGATGACCTTGTGATTACAGACAGCATACAGCATGAAGACCAATGGCAAAATTTGGTCCACCGCGACTATGTCCTTTACCTAGATAAAGAGCAATTATTTGACTGGCTATATGAAAATGATGATGTCACCGCCATTATTCATATGGGTGCTATTAGTGCAACGACAGAGCGGGACTTTAACAACCTAGTCGAATCCAATATCCAGTATTCACAATACCTATGGGATTGGTGTACTGAAAACAAAGTGCCATTTTTCTATGCCAGCTCTGCGGCCACCTATGGTGGTGGTGAAAAAGGCTATGACGATGCTAGCATCGAAAAACTACGGCCGCTCAATGGTTACGGCTATTCAAAACACTTTTTTGATCAGTGGGTCATGCGACAAGTAGAAGATGATGCGCCTATGCCACCAAGTTGGGCTGGCTTCAAATTCTTTAATGTTTACGGGCCAAATGAGTATCATAAAGAGCGTATGGCCAGTGTTGCTTTCCATACATTCAATCAGTTCAAAGAAACTGGCACCATGAAACTGTTCAAAGGCACTAAAGCTGGCGTTGAGGATGGCATGCAACTGCGTGATTTTGTTTATGTCAAAGATGCTGCCGCAGTCATCGCACACTTTTTAACTGAGTCCTTAACAAAGTCTCCTGCGCCGAATGGCATTTATAATGTTGGGACTGGCGAAGCACGTAGTTTTAAAGATTTAGCTACTGGCGTCATGACAAGCATGAGCAAAGAACCCAATATTACTTACATTGACATGCCAGCAGACCTACAAGGTAAATACCAGTATTTCACGGAAGCTAAGATGCAAAAATTACGTGACGCTGGTTACAAGCAGCCGTTTACTAGTCTAGAAGATGGCGTCAAAGATTATGTGCAAAATTACTTGATGCAAGAGGACCCATACTGCTAATGGATTATATTGATTACTTAAAAGGAGAGCATGCAGAACATGTCACCATGTTTAATGCATTAGCACCCCTTTTCCCAGAAATTAGCCAGTTAGGAATGGCCATGCGTGTTTGCATCGCCAATGGAGGAAAAATCCTACTGATGGGTAATGGTGGTAGCGCTTCTGACAGTCAACACATTGCTGCAGAAATCGTTGGTCGATTCAAAAAAGAACGAAAAGGCATGGCCGCAATCGCATTAACAACAGACAGTTCTATTCTGACTTCTGTAGCAAATGATTTGGGCTATGAGAATATTTTCGCACGTCAAATAGAAGCACTTTGTCAGCCACAAGACGTTGTCATTGGCATCACCACCTCAGGTAACAGTGCCAACGTCGTCAATGCAATACAAGCCGCTCAATCTATCGGCGCGACAACTGTTGGCCTTACAGGTGGTGATGGCGGCAAACTGATTAAACTATGTGGCCATAATATTGTAATCCCTTCTAACGTCACCGCACGCATCCAAGAAGCCCATATTTTTGTTGGTCACTGCTTGTGTGAAATCTTAGAGTCTGACTAACGAATCACCTCACTATGCCGCAAAAACTATTTGAAACTGTTAAAACATTTGGCAATCACGCGCAACACATTCTAGTCATTGGTGATGTCATGCTTGATCGCTATTTGATCGGCAACGTTAATCGCATTTCACCAGAAGCCCCAGTGCCAGTCGTTCGCGTAAAAGAGCAAAACGAACGTGCAGGCGGTGCTGCAAACGTTGCCGCCAACCTCGCATTGCTTGGTATCAAAACACATATCATTGGCTGCATCGGTATCGATAATGAAGGTGAAACATTACAGAAAAACATTGCGGCCATTGGCATTAATACGAACGCAATCATTCAATCAACACACCGACCAACGATTGCAAAAACGCGTGTACTCGGTGGTCATCAACAAATGATTCGGCTAGACCAAGAAAGCCCAGCGGCTTTTAATGATGAAGAAAATATTCAATTATTAAAATCCATTCAAGCGGAATTAGCATTGAATCCGGGCATTGTGATTCTATCGGACTACGCTAAGGGCTTGCTGAGCGAAGATATTTGCCAAGAGGTTATCAAAGCCTGCAAAAACCTTAACATTCCAGTACTCGTTGACCCTAAAGGGCAAGACTATACGAAATACAAGGGTGCAACAGCGCTCACACCCAACAAAAAAGAAACAGCGGAAGCCTGCAAAACTAACATCGACGACGATGCGCTTATTCACAAAGCAGCTGATCTTAAAACACAGTTACAGCTGGATTTCTTAGCCGTTACGCGTGGTGAGGAAGGCATTACACTAATAGCAGACTCAACAAACCATATTGCAGCAACCGCACAACAAGTCTTTGATGTCTCGGGTGCAGGAGATACCGTCATCGCAACGCTGAGTGCTGGCTTACTCCATCAACTTTCGCCACTAGAAAGTTTTAAACTGGCCAATTTAGCGGCGGGCGTTGTTGTTGGTCAAGTTGGCACAGTGCCTATTACACGTGATGCCTTATTAGAAACACTAGCAAAACAACAGGATAACGCACAAGCACAAAAAATTTGCACCCTGCCTGAGTTAGTCGAAAAAGTTGACGGCTGGAAAGCCTCAAAGCAAAAAATTGTCTTTACCAATGGGTGTTTCGATTTGCTACATGCCGGTCATGTCACCTATCTTGAAGCGGCAAAAAAACGAGGCGACAAACTAATCCTAGGCTTAAACACTGACCGCTCGGTCAGCGCAATCAAAGGCCCAACGAGGCCAGTCGTCCATGAAGGTGACCGAGCACGTGTATTGGCGGCTTTGGAATCTGTTGATGCAGTGATTCTTTTTGATGAAGACACACCCTTAAACCTCATCAACGCGACCAAACCGCATGTCATCGCCAAAGGCAGTGATTACACTGCAGACCAAGTTGTCGGCGGCAAAGAAGTTAAATCTTGGGGCGGTGAAATAGCATTGATTGATTTAGTGGAAGGCCGCAGCACCAGCAATATCATTGAAAAAATGAACCGCTAACCATGACTGAAAAAATTCTAGTAATGGGGCCTTCCTGGGTCGGCGACATGGTCATGGCACATAGCTTGTTTCAGTTTCTGAAACAACAAAACCCAACCGTACAAATTGATGTCGCAGCGCCAGCTTGGACCCTACCTTTATTAGACCGCATGCCAGAGGTGACTGAAAAAATCGCCCTCCCTTTTAAGCATGGACAGCTAGGCTTAATGGAGCGTATTCAATTTGGGCGTCAATTAAAAAATAAAGGCTACACGCAATCTATTTCACTGGTCAATTCATTAAAGTCAGCGATTCTGCCATTTGCCGCTAACATTCCCAAGCGTACAGGGTTCCTAGGTGAAATGCGTTATGGATTACTGAATGACATTCGCCCACTCGATATAACAGCCCTACCTAAAACGGTTGAGCGCTTTGTTGCCTTAGGTTTAAATAAGAACCAGCCATTACCAGTCCTCCCTCAGCCCGTACTGATGGCAAATCAAGACAATGCCAAGCAAGTACTTATCGATATGGGCATTCAATTGCAGCCAACAAACATACTTGGCTTATGTCCAGGTGCAGAATACGGAGAAGCCAAACGCTGGCCGACAAAATATTATGCTGAGGTCGCCAATGCTGCACTAGATCAAGGTTGGCAAGTCATGCTGTTTGGTTCAGATAAAGATATCCCAGTGACATCGGAGATTAATAAGGTAACCTCTAACCGCTGTACTGATCTTGGCGGCAAAACCAAACTAGGTGATGCCATTGATATCATGTCGCTATGTGATACCGTAGTCTGTAATGACTCCGGCTTGATGCATGTCGCAGCTGCACTCGATAAAAATCTAGTCGCCATTTATGGCTCTAGTGACCCCAGCCATACACCACCCATGCACCCAGACGCCGTTATCGAATATTTAGGTTTAGATTGCAGCCCTTGTTTTAAGCGAGTATGTCCATTAGGTCACTTAAACTGCCTTAAACATATTCAACCAAACCAAGTGATTAAATCAATCAACCTAGACTGAGAAAATGGTTAGCGGTTAAATAGATTTCTTTCCAAGAATCTCGAACACTTCATGCGCATTCAATACAGCGGATTGTTTAACTGCCTTTCTGGAGCGGACCACTTCTGGGATCTTTAACAGCGCTAAATAAAAACCTTTTAAGTTCACCGTATCAAATGTTAACAATTCGCCAAGTAACTGAAAGCAAGAGAATGGAAACGTTTTTGTGATGAGTTGCCAAGGTGTCAAATGTATCCATTCCAACAAATAGCGGTTTCTTCGTCGCATACATTTTACTTTTTTAATGTGTACATTAGCCTTGATAGAGCCGACACTTTGATGGACTAGACTAGCGCTAGGTTCAAAATAACTATACCAACCTCTTCGCCAAGCACGGATGCCAATATCAGAGTCTTCTCCGTAATATGGCTTGAAGATTGGGTCAAACCCACTCAGCGCATCAAACATTTTTTTTCTGATTAGCATCGATCCACCATGTCCGTACATAGTAGGGCAGCGTTTACCCGCTGCTGTAATGGCTTTTGCTTCGTCTAAACGCCAGTCTAATAAAGCAATGCGCCCCCGTCTAAACTGACGATAATTCCACGAGTGCCGTTTAATATCACCTTTTTCATCATAAATAGATGGATTAACAGAGAACGTATTTTCATCTTCAAAATAAGAAACCAATGGCGGGAAAAAGTCTTCATTCAATTGCACATCTGAATTTAGAATAAAGACTAAATCTGTTTGCGCATTGCGTACGCCTGTATGCACAGCCTCGGCAAACCCCATATTCTGCTGATGTTCAATCACATTAATGATTGGGAAATTCTGACGCAGAACTTCGACACTATTATCAGCAGAACCATCATCCACTACAGTAATAGAACTGCCCTGCCCATACGCTTCTACTGATGACAATACACTTGGCAAGTTTTTCTTGAGTAATGTTGCGCCATTGAAGTTTGGGATAACAATGGTAATTGGCTTACTCATGCTGTAGCTTTTGTTTATTCATATTCTCTAAGTAAAACATGATGCCAACAACATAAGCAATAATGTTCATACTTTTACTATTAAAAAATGGGAGCGTAATACCAGCAAAAATAAAGCAAGTGGTAAAAACGCTAAATAGCATGATATACAGGCCCTTGTTTTCATCGTTAACCAAGATAGATTTAATCATCTTTTTATAAAATGACCAAAGCATCATTAAAAACAAGCCAAGCCCCAACAAACCAGATATATATAAAATTTCTAAAAAATAATTATGGGGACTATTAAAATCAATCTGTTTCAAATGGTAAGTTGAATAAGGTTTAAAGTCCTCTTCAAAAGCATCTATACCATGCCCCACCACCCATTCAAACGAGGAGCTATCAGT
>SPJO01000050.1 GCA_006844635.1 Methylophilaceae bacterium
CAAGGCGATATTATTGCTTTAAATGGCAAAACACTGAAAGCGCATGAAGTCTTAGCTGAGTTAAACCGCTTAGGTGGTAAACACGGTGTAGGCCGTTTGGATTTAGTAGAAAACCGCTATGTGGGTATGAAAGCCCGGGGTTGTTACGAAACACCCGGCGGTACCATTATGCTAAAAGCACATCGTGCCATGGAAAGCATTACTTTAGACCGCGAAGTAGGTCACTTAAAAGATGAGTTGATGCCACGCTATGCCAGCTTGATTTACAACGGCTACTGGTGGAGCCCAGAGCGTGTGGCACTACAAACCTTGATTGATCACTCACAAATCCATGTGAATGGTTGGGTGCGTGTGAAATTGTATAAAGGCAGCGTCTCAGTCGTGAGCCGCGATAGTAATACCGATTCATTATTTGATGCGGACATTGCCACATTTGAAGAAGACGATGGTGCTTACGATCACCGCGATGCTGAGGGCTTTATCAAGCTCAATGCTTTACGGATGCGTACAGCGGCCAAATTCAGAAGTAAGAAGTGATGCAAAAAGTCATTGCTTATGATTCGACCCTGCGAGATGGCGCACAAGCGCAGGGCGTTTCATTTACAGTAGAAGACAAGTTGAAAGTTGTTCGAAAGCTGGACGAATTAGGCGTTTCCTATATTGAAGCAGGCAACCCTGGTTCTAACCCCAAAGATTTAGCTTTTTTTGAACGTG
>SPJO01000121.1 GCA_006844635.1 Methylophilaceae bacterium
GGTAAGGTTGCGGAAACCGTCACAACTGAATATATCAATGGCGTTAAACAAAAACGCGTGGAGAAATTCCGTGCTTATGACAGCTATGCTGATTCCTTCAAAGATTTTGCCAACCTGATTCAAAACAACCCACGTTATAAAGCAGTTATGAAAAATGTAGATAGTGTCGCAGGCTATGCTCGTGCATTACAAAATGCAGGTTATGCCACAGATCCTAACTATGCAAACAAACTAGCCAGCGTGATTAATAAAGTAACCCATGGCTAATTTTTTACATTTAATTTTTAAAGTTTTTGAGCCTGTTACCGATAAATTATTGATGACAGTGGAAAGCGTTTATTATGGGAAGTAGCGTACTTAATATTGGCAAAACCGCCTTAAATGCCGCCCAAATCGGGCTTAGCACAACAGGCCATAATATTGCGAATGCCTCAACAGAAGGCTATTCAAGACAAGAGGTCGTGCAGACAACGGCAATGGCGCAGAACTTCGGCTTTGGTTTTGTTGGCCAAGGTACCAATGTCACACAAATTAAACGTGCTTATAGCGAGATTCTGACGCAACAACTGAACAATGCACAAAGCAATAACAGTGCTAATAGCGCTTATGTATCGCAAATGTCGCAAATTGATAATATGCTAGCGGACGCCTCTACAGGATTATCGCCTGCATTCCAGCAGTTCTTTGCTAGTGTGCAAGAACTCGCATC
>SPJO01000126.1 GCA_006844635.1 Methylophilaceae bacterium
TCAATTGGACCCACTTCATCAATTGGGCGACCCAATACATCCATAATACGGCCTAAGGTACCAGTACCAACTGGCACTTGAATTTGGTTGCCTGTTGATTTAAATGCAGTTCCACGTGCAAGACCATCAGATGAACCCATGGCAATCGTACGGACAATACCGTCACCTAATTGCTGCTGCACTTCTAATGTTAAGCCTTTTTCAGCTTGTGAAGCTTTATCATCAATAATCAATGCATCAAATACTTTTGGCATTTGATCGCGTGGGAACTCAACGTCCACAACCGCGCCAATACATTGAACTACTTTTCCTACCACTGCTTGATTTGCTTTTGCCATCTTTTTTCCTAACTCAATTTAGTCAGATACTTTTAATATAAATAAATTCTTAACCCGAAATAGCTGCTGCGCCGCCAACAATTTCAGAAATCTCTTTTGTAATCGCTGCTTGACGTGCCTTGTTATAAACAAGTTTCAAGTCACCGATGACTGTTTTCGCATTATCAGATGCTGATTTCATCGCTACCATACGTGATGATTGTTCTGAAGCCATATTCTCTGACACTGCACTGTAAATAAGTGATTCGATATATCGTGTCATTAACTCATCAATCACTGGCTCTGGTTCTGGCTCATAAATGTAAGCCCAGTTACCCTCAGGACTGCCCATTTTCTCACCAGACAATGGAAGCAATTGCTCCATTACAG
>SPJO01000052.1 GCA_006844635.1 Methylophilaceae bacterium
GGCTTGGTATTACTGATGATGGTAAAACGCTGGTTGTTGCAACCAGAGAAAATGAAAGCATTGCTTTAATCGACACAGAAACAGGTGAAGTTGTTAACGTCATTCACGTTGGTAAAAACCCAGAGTTTGTTCGTGTTAGAGGTAATTATGCCTTCATATCCTCAGAGCCTAGTGCAATTGGTGGGCCTCCTAAGCGCCATGAAGAAGAGGATGAAGAAGAAGGTGAAGACGACGACGATGATGAGCTACCAGCAAAAATTGCTGTTGTTGATTTAGTTAAAGGCGAAAAAATTCGTGAAATTACTGGCGGCCCAGAAACAGAAGGCATTGAGTTTTCTGCTGATGGCACGAAAATAATTATCACTAACGAAGCTGATAACACCGTTACTGTGCATGACATTGAAACAGGTGAATTAGTGAAGAGAATTGAAACGCATGAAATGGGTGACCGTCCTCGCGGCATTAAAATGTCACCAGATGGCAATACTTACTTAGCCACATTAGAATGGGGCAATAAGTTTATGGTTATGGATAAAGACTTTAATGTGGTGCGTACGGTTGATACCGGCGAAACACCATACGGCATTGCCTTTAATAGCGCAGGTGACCGCATTTATGTTGCAGCTAAAACAGCTAAAACATTAGAAGTCTATGATGCAAATAGCTACGAAAAGCTTAACGAAGTCGCAACAGGTGAACGTTGCTG
>SPJO01000053.1 GCA_006844635.1 Methylophilaceae bacterium
GTTTCTTCCGATTCAGGCAACGGTTGATTCGGTGCAAAGTCAACCAAAGTCCGGACTAACTCTTGTTCAATGGTATTCGCAAGCTCGGTAATCTTTTTAATTACTTGGCCTGTTAAGTCTTGGAAGTCTTGCGCCATCATGATTTCCATCAACTGCGCCTTGGTTGCATTAGCATCTTCCGTTGTTTGTTTTAAGAATTTGAGCGTTTCCTGCGCCACCTCATCATATTCAGACTTAAGCGATGACTTATCTAATACCGCTTCCCAGCGATCTTGCAATACAGCCGCTTGGCTAGTGATGTTATCTTGTAACGGGCTAGCAATATCTGTCGCATTCAATACCCGTTCAGCAGCCTGCTCCGTCATCGTAGCAACATAATTCAAGCGATCACGTGCGTCAGGAATTTCCTGTGCTGTTTTCTCCAACATTTGGTCCAACCCAAGCTCTCGCAAGCTTTCATGCAACCCTCTAGTCATCTGACCAATGCGGTGTAGCATCTCATCGCCATCTGTGTGTGCTTCTGTGGATGCACCAACAGCTACAGTAGCATTACTACTCGTTTGCTCTTTTGTCATTGCACGCTTTCTTTTTATCCGAGTTTTTCAAATATTTTTGACAACTTCTCATCTAAAGTTGCGGCAGTAAATGGTTTCACAACATAACCATTTGCACCGGCTTGAGCTGCTGCAATAATATTCTCTTT
>SPJO01000051.1 GCA_006844635.1 Methylophilaceae bacterium
ATCTGGTGCCATAATACCTGCACGCGCACCCGCTTCAATCGCCATATTACAAATCGTCATACGGCCTTCCATGCTTAAGTCACTAATCACATCACCAGCAAACTCAATCGCATAACCGGTACCACCAGCGGTTCCAGTAATCCCAATCACAGCCAAAGCAACATCTTTTGCCGTTACACCAGCCCCAAGCTTGCCGTTCACTTTCACCAACATGCTTTTAGACTTCTTAGCGATTAACGTTTGCGTCGCTAACACGTGTTCTACCTCGGATGTACCAATACCATGTGCCAATGCGCCAAACGCACCATGCGTAGAAGTATGGCTATCCCCACATACCACCGTCATGCCAGGCAAGGTTGTCCCATGCTCAGGGCCAATCACGTGGATAATGCCTTGGTTTTTGTCTTTAAATGGGAAATACACCAAAGAGCCAAACTCTTTCATGTTTTTATCTAACGTATCCACCTGCAATTTAGATACAGGATCTTCAATCCCTTTGTCCCAATTCTGCGTTGGCGTATTGTGGTCAGGATTCGCCACAATCGTGTTATTGCGCCAAGGCTTACGGCCAGCCAAACGCAAGCCTTCAAATGCCTGCGGGCTTGTCACTTCATGTACTAAGTGACGATCAATGTAGATAAGACTCGTACCATCTTCATCTTGATGGACCAAATGGGAGTCCCATAATTTATCGT
>SPJO01000045.1 GCA_006844635.1 Methylophilaceae bacterium
AATCTGTATTTGAAGTCTTTAACCTCTCCGTTAACCACGTCAAAATCCAACACGCCTAGGAATTTACTATTACTACCTGCATTCGTTACGATTGTTTTTCCGCCAGCATTGTCAACGATGAGCGGTTTAGGCATTGCATCATGTGTATGACCACCCATGATGGCATCAATACCGCGCACTCTTGAAGCCAATTTGATATCGGTATCCATACCATTGTGAGAGAGTACAACCACCACTTTAGCACCCTTGGAGCGCGCTTCATCAACCATTTCTTGCATACGCTCTTCTTGTATACCGAATGACCAGTCAGCCACAAAGTGACGTGGATGCGCAATTGGGGTATACGGAAAAGCTTGGCCGATGACCGCCACTTTCACGCCGTTCATTTCTTTCAGCGTATATGGCTCAAAGACAGGATCTTCAAAGTCTAGTGTTTTAACATTTTGTGCCACAAAATCAACGCGGTCTTTGAAGTCATTTTCTACAATCTCTTGTACGCGCTTATCACCATAGGTCATTTCCCAGTGCGCGGTCATGACATCAACACCGAGCTCTAAACAGGCATCGACCATATCCTGCCCTTTAGTCCATAATGCTGTTCCAGAACCTTGCCATGTATCGCCACCGTCCAACAATAGCGCACCTGGCCTGCTTGCTTTCATCCGTTTAACGAGTGTCGCTAGATGTGAAAAT
>SPJO01000046.1 GCA_006844635.1 Methylophilaceae bacterium
AAACGGCTTTTAAATTGCATGATACTTATGGCTTCCCACTCGATTTAACGGCAGATATTTGTCGTGAACGTGACGTGGCAGTAGACACTGATGGTTTTGATGCTGCGATGGCAAGGCAAAAAGAACAAGCGCGTGCGGCTGGCAAGTTCAAAATGGCAACCAACCTAGAATATGATGGTATTGCCACGACTTTCCATGGTTATGAGCAATTAGAAACCAGCGGCAAAGTCACTGCATTATATAAAGATGGCAGCAGCGTAAACCAACTATCAGAAGGTGATCAAGGGGTGGTGATTTTAGATAACACACCGTTTTACGCAGAGTCTGGTGGTCAGATTGGCGACAGCGGCCAACTGAAAAGCAGTCAAGGTTTATTCACTGTTGAAGATACACAAAAAGTACAAGCGGCCGTTTTCGGTCATCATGGTACACTCGCAACAGGCACATTAAGCGTTGGCGAAGAAGTAAATGCACAAGTGAATATGCGAGCGCGAGCTGCTACCATGCGCAACCATTCTGCCACCCATCTAATGCATAAGGCCTTACGCGAAGTGCTCGGTGAGCATGTGCAACAAAAAGGTAGCTTAGTCGATACTGAAAAGACCCGCTTTGACTTTGTGCATAATGCCCCGATGACCAACGAAGAAATTCGCGAAGTAGAACGCATTGTGAATGCCGAAGTATTTGCTA
>SPJO01000057.1 GCA_006844635.1 Methylophilaceae bacterium
GTCATGACTTTAGGAATGGGTAGTTTCGCAATGGCATCATCTAAAGACTGCTGTAGTGCTTCAGCCAGTGTAGCGCCTACCTTGGTGATGTCTAAGAATAGACTTTCAGCTTTGCCATCATCTTCTTTTCTTAAATCTGAGACTGCTGAAGCATCCAAGCCTAGTGCTCCTAGTCGCTTTAACAACGCAGGTGTTGCATTGCTATCCGCATCTAAACCAATTTTGACTGGCATGAGTTTTTGCGCGACTTGCTTGTCCGCGGCTTTACTCGCAACGTTTGTGATGTGTACCGCCAAACGACGTGGTGTCGCAAAGCTTGTCACGATTGCTTCATCGTCAGAGAGGCCTTGGGATTGCATACCGTCAGAGAGTGTTTGTGCGAATGACGCACCAAGTTTTTTAAGGGCTGTCGGAGGTAATTCTTCAACAAATAGTTCGATTAATAAATTCTGTGTGCTCATGCTGCTGCTTTCTTACTCTGTTTTTGCTTGCTACTTTTCTTAGCGGCTTTTTCTTTGTCGGCTTGTAGTTTTGCCAACACTTCATCGCTCCAGTCTTTTGGCGCCATTGGAAAGCCAAGGCGTGCACGGCTATCAAGGTAGCTAGCCGCAACGCTTCGCGCTAAGTTGCGAATGCGACCAATATAGGCAGCACGTTCGGTCACAGAAATAGCACCACGCGCATCTAATAAATTAAAGGTGTGGGCTGCTTTGAGCACTTGCTCATATGCAGGCAATGCGAGTTGATTCTCCATCAGGTGTTGCGCTTGTTTTTCGTGTGCATTGAATGCGGTTAACAGAAAGTCGACATCGCTATGTTCGAAGTTATAAGCAGATTGCTCTTTTTCGTTCTGTAAGAACACATCACCATATTTCACGCCTGGTGAGTATTCTAGGTCGTAGACATTTTCTACCCCTTGTAAATACATAGCTAAGCGCTCTAAACCATAAGTAATTTCACCAGTGATGGGTTTGCAGTTAATACCGCCTACTTGTTGAAAGTAGGTAAATTGGGTGACTTCCATACCGTTCAACCAAACTTCCCAACCTAATCCCCAAGCGCCTAATGTTGGGTTTTCCCAATCGTCTTCAACAAAACGGACATCATTCTGTTTAAGGTCAAAACCTAGTGCTTCCAAGGAGCCGAGGTACAAGTCCATGATGTCAGCTGGTGCTGGTTTAAGCACAACTTGAAATTGGTAATAGTGCTGCAAGCGGTTTGGGTTTTCACCATAGCGGCCATCACTTGGACGTCGGCTAGGCTGCACGTAGGCGGCCTTCCATGGTTCTGGACCTAGCGCCCGTAGAAAGGTAGCTGTATGGCTAGTACCAGCACCAACTTCCATATCATATGGTTGGAGGAGTGTGCAGCCTTGCGCATCCCAATAAGCTTGCAGTTTGAGAATGATTTGTTGAAACGTTAGCATTTAAAATAGTGTTTGAAATTCAAAAGGTTAATTTTACTTGTTTTTGCTGCGCCATAACAGGGCTAAAGCACTAAAAGCGATGATGATGAAAGGCCAGTTGCCCCAAACAACATAGGGCGTTGTGCCTGTATAGCCCTGCGCTTTTCCATTAAGCGTTGTTTTAGTGTCATGTGGTGCATGAGCGAGTACATGGCCATGTGGGTCAATGATTGCGGTGGCGCCTGTGTTGGTTGCGCGTAGCATCATGCGCCCAGTTTCTAATGCGCGCGCTTGTGAAAACTGCATGTGTTGGTCAGCAGCAAAAGATTGTCCGTACCAAGCGTCATTGCTAATATTGACGAGCACGGTAGCTTCAGGTAATTGGCTAATGATCTCTTCACCAAACACATCTTCATAACAAATGTTCACCGCGACTTTTTGATCATTGAGCACCATGGGTTTTTGTTGTGTGCCACCGCGTGACAAATCACTTAATGGAATGTTGAGCCAATCGCGATATATCCACCCTAATAGGTCTTTTAATGGGATGAACTCACCAAATGGGACAAGGTGATTTTTACTATAAGCTTGCGTTGCATTTTGACCAAAGCTAAAGGCGCTATTAAAGTACGCTTTGGTATCAGGGTTGTAATCAACCATACCGACAATTACATTGGCTTGGTGTTGTTTCGCATGTGACGTGAAGCGATTAACAACGGCAGGTTCTAACTGGCTGGCAATAACGGGTAGTGCTGTTTCTGGCAAGATAATCAGTTCTGCATCGCTTGCTTGAGCCATTGATAGGTATTGTTCAATCGTGCTCTCAGTTGCATCTGGGGACCATTTGATATCTTGCGCGATATTGCCTTGAATTAGGCTGACATTAAATGGCTTTCCTATAGGCTTGCTCCAAGGCACAGTTTTTAATATCAGCCCGCTAACAATAGTTAGGGTTATGCTGGCAATGACCGCTTGCTTCCATTTGGGTGATGTGGGTTTTGTAGCCAGCCAAATGGCAATGCCAGCAGCGATTAAGGCCGTGAGGATGGAGACGCCGTAGACGCCGATAATGGGAATATAGCCTGCTAGTGGGCTATGAGGTGTTTGGCTATAGCCGAGGGTAAGCCATGGGAATCCAGTAAATATCCAGCTGCGAACCCAATCGGATAGCCCCCACAGTACAGGCGCACTAATCAGTAAAAAGCCAAGCCGTTTGCTAAAGTAACCCACAAGCGCGGGGAATAGCGCCATAAACGCGCAAAGTAAAAAAGTGCAAAAGCCTGCAAACCACCAAGGCATACCGCCAAAGTCATGCAGACTAATGTAAATCCAATAAATCCCGACAACATATAAGCCTAAGCCAAATTGGAAACCTAACTTAAAAGCGGCGAAAGCAGATGGTGCTTTTTCCCATAGATAAAAAAGGCCAACCAGCGCAACAACCGGTGTGATGAAAAGATAATACGGCGCAAAGCCCAACACCGCGAAGGCACCAAGTAAAAAGGCATAGACTGGTTGTAGACTTTGTTTAAACATCATGAGCTAACGTTTGTTGCAGACATATTTGAAGAGTGCACAGTATAAGTGAAAGATGACAAATATTAAAAAAGGTTAATGACAGTCAGATGACTATATTAGGTATCTTGACATTGCATAGCGATAAGGGCACGATGTCCTCTCTTTAGCAATAAGAATATTTAATAACACTTTTTGAGGAGGTACACATGGGAATGATGTCAGAGTTTAAAGAGTTTGCACTTAAAGGCAATGTCATGGATTTGGCAGTCGGTGTCATCATTGGCGCTGCTTTTGGTAAGATTGTAGATTCGTTAGTGAAAGATATTATTATGCCGATTGTGGGTAGTATTTTTGGCAACTTGGATTTTAAGAACATGTATATGTTGTTGGGTGAGGCGCCAGCAGGCGTTGAGAATAATATTGCTGCGCTTCAAGAAGCCGGTGTACCTGTCTTGGCTTACGGTAATTTTATTACCATTGCCATCAACTTCATTATCTTAGCGTTCATTATTTTCCAAATGGTGCGTACGATGAATAGAATGAAAAGAGAAGAACCACCAGCAGCGCCTGCACCAACACCTGATGATATTGTGTTGTTACGTGAAATCCGGGATGCGCTAAAGAAATAAAGCTATCTTGCGATGAATAAAAAAAGGGTGATTAGCTAATCACCCTTTTTTATGGTTGTTAGTTAAATCTAACTCGGTTGGTTAGTTTTCCGGGATTTCGTATTTGTGCGGTGCTTTATCTTCTTGCTCGGAACCGTCATTGTTAATAAAGACCACTTGTTCCACCTTGTTTTTTACAAAGTCTAGCTCAGTTGTTTCGTAATATTTGCCGCTTTCATCTGTATTAATGTAGTGATAGTGCCAAATAGAAGCAACGACTTTATTAGTGCCTTTTATTTTGACATCGTCAGCTTTCGCAGGTTTGCCTAGGTCTTTAAGGATGGCTTGTTTATCTAGTTTTTCTATTGCTAGGACAAATGCCTTTTCTTCTAATGGCAATGTTCTCCCTGGGTGTTGTTGATGGGCTGTTTCAGTATTGTCGCCAGTTTTCTGCGCGACATCACCTGTTGATGTACATGCGGTGCATAGTGCTACTAAAGATATTGCAATGAATCTTTTCATATATAGCCCCTTGTGAAGTTAACGTTATGAAAGTATGCCCAAGGAAAGGTTCAGTAAGAATGCAATACTATGTTGATTCTATTGGGAATTTTTCTTCTGGTAATACTTCAATCAATACTGAGTGTAAGCGTCTACTATCTGCACGAACGACGGTTACGCTTAAATTTTCAATGACCACTTGGTCATTGCGTTTAGGTAGATGGCCAAATTTATTGACAATTAATCCACCGATGGTTGAAAACTCTTCATCACTAAAAGTTGTGCCAATCGCTTCGTTAAAGTCTTCAATTTCTGTTAATGCTTTTACGCGGAAATGACCATCATTGTTTTGAATGATATTGTCTTCATCTTCATCGTAATCATATTCATCCTCGATATCGCCGACGATTTGCTCAAGTACGTCTTCAATCGTGACCATGCCTGCAATGCCGCCGTACTCATCGACGACAATGGCAATATGGTTGCGGGTGCTGCGAAACTCTTTTAGTAATACGTTTAGTCGTTTAGATGTTGGGATAAATACGGCTGGACGTAGCATGTCACGCACTTCAAACTCGTCGCCAGCATTATATCGAAGCAAATCTTTGGCGAGTAAAATGCCGATTACATCATTCTTATCATCTTCAATAACAGGGAAACGAGAGTGCGCTGTTTCGATGACATGCGGGATGAATTTTTCTGGTGAATCTGTGATGTCGATGACATCCATTTGTGAGCGCGGAATCATAATGTCCCGTACTTGCATTTCACTGACTTGCAGAACGCCCTCAATCATGCCGAGAGAGTCTGCGTCCATTAATTGATTTTCGTATGCGCTGTGTAGCAGTTCAACTAGCTGCTCGCGATCTTCGGGTTCGCGTAATAAGAAGTGACTAAGACGTTCTAATAAATTTGGTTTGTTACTTGTGTTTTCCGAGTCGGAAGCCATGCATCGGCACCCTATGTAATGAGATAAGGATTAGGATACCCTAATTTTTGTAATGTTGTCACCTCAATAGACTCCATTAACCCTGCTTGTTCATCGTTTAAATGGTCATAGCCATGCAAATGCAAAGTGCCGTGTACGGTGAGGTGTGCAAAGTGCGCTTCAACCGCTTTTTTTTGATCAGCTGCTTCTTTAATGACCACAGGGGCACAAATCACAATATCGCCCATTAAATGGGGCTCTTCAGTTAAAGGAAAGGTCAGTACATTGGTGGCGTAGTCTTTACCACGATAGGTGTTGTTGAGCATGCGACCTTCGGCTTCGTCAACAACGCGAATAGTTGCCTCTGTATCAACGCGCAAAGTCGCGTTAACCCATCTGCGGAGCTGTGCGCGTGACGGTAGGCCATCGGCTTTTGATGCGAATTGTATCGATAAACTTAATTGAGGCATATGATATAGATTATATAATTATTTATCCGTAACTGTTTGTGATAAGGGTGACATGATTGATTTAAGCTTTTCATTCTCAGCTAAATGTTGGCTCTGGCAAGCAGAAAAAGCCGCTTGGCATTTTGTTAGTTTGCCTAAAGAAAAATCAGAAGAGATTAAGTTCTTCAATGAAAATATGAGTAGTAAGAAGCGTGGTTGGGGTGCGGTGAAAGTGTTAGCTAGTGTCGGTGAAACAGCGTGGAGTACATCCATCTTTCCGCAAAAAGAAGGGGTGTATATCTTGCCAATTAAAGCAGGTGTCAGAAAAGCAGAAAACATTGTTGAAGGCAGTGATGTGCAAATACATTTAACCATCAATGTATAAAAGTCTATTCTTGCTTGTCCTCATAATGTTCATAGGCATTCACAATTTTTTGTACTAAAGGGTGACGCACGACATCTTGCGATAAGAATTTGGTCATGGCGATACCTTTGATGTTCTTGAGTATTTTTTGTGACTCGACCAAGCCACTTTTCTGGCCGCGCTGTAAATCAATTTGCGTGATGTCACCGGTGACAACCGCTTTGGTCCCAAAGCCAATACGGGTTAAGAACATTTTCATTTGTTCTGGCGTGGTGTTTTGCGCCTCGTCCAGAATGATAAAGCTTTGGTTTAAGGTGCGGCCACGCATGTACGCAAGTGGTGCGACTTCAATGGCATTGCGTTCAAACATTTTGTTGACAGTGTCATAGCCAGCTAAATCATATAAAGCATCGTATAGCGGACGTAAATAAGGATCGACTTTTTGGTTTAAGTCACCAGGTAAAAAACCGAGGCGTTCACCGGCCTCTACTGCAGGGCGGACGAGTACGATACGTTTCACACGGTCGCGTGTCATCGCATCGACAGCACTCGCAACGGCTAAATACGTTTTACCTGTGCCTGCTGGGCCAATGCCAAACGTTACATCATGGTCTTGAATTTGTTTGAGATAGTTGACTTGGCGCGGTGTGCGGCCATGTAAGTCGCCTCGTCTTGTCATCAAGACTGGCATGTCAGCGCTAGTATCTACATCATCAGGATCGAGTTTTTCAACTTCGACTAAGCCTAACTGAATATCTTCTAGCTCGATGGGTTGTTTTGCGCGAATATAGAAGTTTTCTATCATTTGTGCCGCCATGCGCATATGGTCTTTTTTGCCGGTAATGCTGAACTTGGCGCCACGACGGTTGACGTTGACTTCAAGCGCCGTTTCGATTTGCTTGATGTTCTCATCTAAAGGGCCGCAAAGGTTTGCTAGGCGCTGGTTATCTTCGGGTTGTAATGTGATTTCCATGGTTTGAATAATCGCTTAAATGATTTCGCCCTTTAACCTTCTCGGGTTGCTCGTGTCGATAATGCTCACTGTTGCGAATGTATTAATCAGTGTTTCATCCACTGGGATATCAACGACACGGTTGTTATCTGTTTTGCCAATCATGTATTCAGGATATTTTGAAGATACATTTTCAATCAAGACGCGTTGTGTGGTACCAAGCATATCGCGACTAATTTTCTCAGCTTGCTTGAGGTTGATCGCCTGTAATTTTGCTAAACGCGCTTTTTTCTCTTGTTCTGTTGTCTTGTCTTCTAAGAAAGAAGCGGGCGTGCCTGGTCTTGGGCTATATAAAAAGCTAAAGCTGAAATCGAAACCAACATCTTGCATTAGTTTAAGCGTTGCTTCGAATTCTTTTTCTGACTCACCAGGAAAACCAACAATGAAGTCAGACGTGAATGTGATGTTTGGGTTAGCGGCTTTTAATTGACGAATCGTCGATTTGTATTGCAGCGCTGTGTGGTTGCGCTTCATTGCCATCAGCACACGGTCACTACCAGATTGCACAGGGAGGTGCAGCTGTATCGCGAGTTTTGGAACATTGGCATAACAGTCAATTAAGCGGTCTGTCATTTCATTCGGATGGCTAGTGGTGAAACGAATGCGCTCAATTTGCGGAATTTCTGCAATGGTTTCAATTAACATGGCTAAATCAGCTTCGACATCTTCGTATTCAGTGCGATAGGCGTTGACGTTTTGCCCAAGCAAGGTAATTTCTTTTACCCCTTGCTCAGCCAGTTGCACGGCTTCCGTTAAGATGTCATCAAATGGGCGGGAGACTTCTTCGCCACGCGTATAAGGGACGACGCAAAATGTACAGTATTTGCTGCAACCTTCCATAATGCTAAGGAAGGCGGTAGCACCTTCTACACGCGGCGCAGGCAAGTGGTCAAACTTTTCCACTTCTGGAAAGTTAATATCCACTTGCGGTTTGCCTGATGCCTGCTTGCTTTTAATCATTTCTGGCAGGCGGTGTAGTGTTTGTGGGCCGAAGACGACATCAACATAGGGCGCACGTTTAACGATGTTTTCACCTTCTTGAGACGCAACACAACCACCGACACCAATCACGAGGTCTGGATTTTCTTTTTTCAGGGAAACAAACTTGCCTAGGTGACTAAAGACCTTGTCTTCTGCTTTTTCACGAATCGAGCAGGTATTCAACAAAATAACATCTGCACCATCAGGGCTTTCTGTTTCCACCATGCCATCACTAGACGACAGCATGTCTGCCATCCGTGAAGAGTCATACTCGTTCATTTGGCAGCCGAATGTTTTAATGAAAACTTTTTTGGGAGCGCTCAATTGATTCTGTCCGTATGAAATTTACTACTAAAAATGATATTTTAACTTACTTGACTTGTTTTTTTGATAATATTGAGAGCTAAGCAGTAGCATATTAGTGCTTAATGGCTATTTTCAATCATGCGGGTAAGCCATATACTGCTGTATACACTTACTAGGAAAGAAGAATGGCAGATAGTCTGATCGATATGGGACGCTTATCCAAAGAGAACGTTAACTTGGATCCGGTACCAAACTTTTGTTTTGATAACTTTTTAGATGTTGATTTTGCGAATGAAGTTTATGATGCTTTTCCTTCATATGAGGAAGCATTAAAAGTTGGACGACAATTTGCGGCTGTTAATGAGAAGTTTAAAGTTCAGATCACTGACTCAAAGCATTTCCCCAAGCCTATTCTAGAGTTGCATGAAATGTTGGCATCAGATGATTTTGTCGCAAAAGTGAGTGATATGTTAAATATTCCCAACTTAATTGCAGACCCGCATTTAAATGGCGGCGGCATTCATGAAACCAACTCTGGTGGGCATTTGGATGTCCATATTGACTTTAATTATGTAAAGCAAAAACAATGGCATCGACGCGTGAATATTTTGCTTTATTTTAATAAGCAGTGGAAAGAAGAGTATGGCGGATATTTTGAGCTTTGGGATAAAGACGTTAAACACAGAAAAGAGCACTTTGCCCCTGATTTTAACCGCGCTTGTGGTTTTGCAACTGGTAAAACAAGCTGGCATGGCGTGACACCAATTACCTGTCCTTCCGATATGGTGCGTAAGTCTTTCGCTGTTTATTACTATACAAAAGAACCACCTACTGATTGGGATGGAGTTGAGCATTCAACCATTTTCAAAGCAAGACCTGAAGAGTGGATGAAAGGTAAAGTTGCTATGCCTATGGAAGAAGTCATAGAAAGCACGAAAGAAAAAGTTGCCAGCATTAAGTCTGGCTTCAAGTCCTTTTTGAAGTAATCTCAACGTCTATCGGTAAAGGGGCCATTATGGCCCTTTTTTATTTTCTTATTGCGAATAGCCCGTTTGGGCCTTATGACTTCTATCGCGCAAAGCGGTTGATGTATGTCAAAGCACGCGGGTAGCTACCTCATTAACATCATAGCTTCTTAACATGTGAGATATGGAGTGAAGATGCAAAATTTTAATGAGGTTCACCTGGGTAAAGTAGATGCTAATCAAGTGGTTAAGAAGCCTTTCCCTCACTTTTGTATAGACAATATTCTTGATAGTAGCTTTGCAAATGAGATATACGATGCATTTCCTTCATATCAAGAAGCCCAACAGTTAGGAGATGAGTTTTCTGCGGTGAATGAGAAACGGAAAATTCAGGTAACTAATGCTGAACAGTTTCCAGATCCAATGAAAAGGCTACATAGAGTACTTTCTTCTGAAGCTTTTATCGCAAAAGTAGAGCAGATGACGGGGATTCCTAATTTGTTGCCAGACCCCGAGTTGAATGGTGGTGGCATCCATGAAACTAATTCAGGCGGCCATTTGGACGTGCATGTTGATTTTAACTATATCAAAGAGAAGCAGCTGCATCGCCGCGTCAATATTTTGTTTTATTTTAATAAAGACTGGAAAGAAGAGTATGGCGGTTATCTTGATATCTGGGATGAAGATGTTAAGCAGCGTTACGGATACTTTGCGCCTCAGTTTAACCGTGCATGCGGGTTTGTTACTGGTACATCTAGTTGGCATGGTGTGACGCCTGTTACCTGCCCGCCTGATATTATGCGGAAGTCTTTTGCTGTCTATTATTACACCAAAGAAGCGCCTGAGGGCTGGGATGGCGTTGAACACTCAACGATATTTAAAGCACGGCCAGATGAGTGGGTGAAGGGGCGTGTGAAAATGCCGATAGAAAATATAATGCGTGCTACGCAAGACGGTGTGCAGGGCATTAAGTCGGGAATTAAGTCAATACTTCGATAAGCTTGATCCTAGCAAAATAATGATTGAAGATTTCTTTTACATGCATGACAATGGCTCACTTGTGATTCAGGCATTCAGTTTTCATGCAGTCTCTCCCAATATTTTTTAATATCAAGAATCGCCGCTGTGTTGTGATAGGCGGCGGTGATGTTGCTATGCGTAAAACCAGTATGCTGTTAAAAGCACATGCTGATGTGATGTTAGTCGCCCCGGCGCTTTGCCACGCGTTGCAAGCCTTGGTCGATCAGAAAACGATTCGTCACACAGAGGCTGATTTCGATCCGCTGCATTTAGCAGAAGCATGCTTAGTCATTGCTGCGACAGATAATGGTGCGGTGAATGCGGCAGTCTCAGTTGCAGCAAAAGCAGAGGGTATCCCAGTGAATGTGGTTGATGCACCTGCTTTATGTACATTCACAATGGGCTCAATCATTGATCGTAGCCCGATTGTGATTGCCGTTTCTTCAGAAGGTAATGCACCCGTACTAGCGCGGTATATTCGTACAAAAATCGAAACGATGCTACCCAGTGCTTATGGGCGCATTGCAACCATTGCTGGTGAATTTCGGGATAAAGTTAAAGCGAAGTTTGACACAATACAGTCGCGTCGTATTTTTTGGGAAGGTATGCTGCAAGGGCCGTTAGTGGAGAAAGTGCTATCTGGACAGGAGCAGGCGGCAAAAAGTTATCTACAGAAAGTGTTGGACGAGACAGATGTTAAAGCAGACAAAGGTGAAGTCTACCTAGTCGGCGGCGGGCCTGGAGACCCTGATTTGCTCACCTTTCGTGCATTGCGATTAATGCAACAGTGTGATGTCTGTGTGTACGATAAATTGGTTAGTCCAGAAGTGATGGAGTTGGTGAGGCGTGATGCAGAGTTGATTTATGTGGGTAAAGCACGAGATCAACACACCATGCCACAAGAGGATATTAATAAATTACTGGCTAGGTTAGCGTTGGAAGGTAAGCGGGTGTTGCGCTTGAAAGGCGGCGACCCATTTATTTTTGGTCGAGGTGGGGAAGAAATTGAAACACTGATGGCACATGATGTGCCGTTTCAAGTGGTGCCCGGTATTACCGCTGCAAATGGTGTGTCAACCTATGCTGGGATTCCACTCACACACCGCGATTATGCTCAAGCATGTTTATTTATGACCGGGCATTTAAAAGACGGCTCTATCGACTTGGATTGGGAGGCGATTATGCGGCCTAATCAAACAGTAGTGATGTATATGGCGTTAGTTGGCCTACCAAAGATTTGTGAACAATTGATTACAAAAGGGATATCAGCTAGTATGCCCATTGCTGTGATACAGCAAGGTACTACGCGAAGGCAACGAGTGGTAACGGGGACGTTGTCAGATATAGCAGAGAAGGTAGCACTTGCAGAAATGAGGGCACCTTCATTGACGATAATCGGGGAGGTTGTTCTGTTGCGTGAGAAATTAAATTGGTTTAACCCATAATTTCTTTATGTATTCATAGACAATAAGAAGCATGCAAAATAGACATGTAAGGCAATCGGGCCGTGAAAAGGTGCCAGGGCAGTATCATGTGCTGTTATTTGAGCAGGATGATGAGTTTGCACAAACTTTAAAGCTTGATATTGAGCAAACACTCCCAGTTGAAGTGGCCACAGTCAGCGCGCTTGATGAAGCGCGCACACTACTGGCTGAAAATCCTGACAAATTCTTTCTAAGTGTGACCAGTGTTGTCCACTTAGATTCTGATAGTTTTGAACGAATAGATATGCTGGCGGAATTTAATATCCCAGCCATTGTAATTGTTGATCAGTATGAAGATGAATTGCGTGATCAGTTAATTAAGCGGCATGTGATTGATTATGTGGTCAAAGATACGCGGTCTGATACCACTTATATTTGTGACCTCATCGCGCGTGCCATTAAAAACCTTACCATTAAAGTGTTGGTTGTGGATGACTCTAAAGTAGCGCAATTTGTCATTGAGCGTGAACTGTCGTTACAAAAGTTCGAGGTTTTACAGGTCGGGAGTGGTATAGAAGCACTGTCAATTATTGAGCAGTATGCAGATATTAGGTTGGTGTTAGTCGATTATCAAATGAAAACGATTGATGGTGTGACCTTCGTCAAAAAAGCGCGAGAACTCTATCCAAAAGATGAAATGTCGATTATTGGCATTTCTACCTCTGCAGACCCTAGGTTAGCCGTTAAATTTCTAAAGGCTGGTGCCAATGACTTTATTGCCAAGCCATTCAACTACGAGATGATGTTATGTCGTATTAATCAGAACTTAGATATGCTGGATGCAGTGGATTATGCCAAGCACTTATCTAATGTTGATTTCCTTAGTAATGTATTTAATCGACGTTACTTTTTTGACAGGGGTAATAAAATATTTGGTGCGCTGGCTGAAGATGATGTGTTGACTGTCATGATGATGGATATTGATTTCTTCAAGAATGTGAACGATGTGTATGGACATGATGCTGGCGATGAAGTCATTAAAGACATTGCAACAAAATTGCAGGAGCACTTTCAGGACGATATCGTTGCTAGAATGGGTGGCGAAGAGTTTGCCGTATTGAGTTTAAACCCTGAGTACTACACAAGTTTTGAACATATTCAGCGATTTAGAGAGCTAGTGGCTAAAGAGGTAGTTGAAGTGAAGGGCAAAGAAATTAAATATACCTGTAGTATTGGCGTTAGCAATATTCGCGGGAATGACTTGGATGAGATGATGGTACATGCTGATCGCTTGTTATATAAAGCGAAGCAAGGGGGCCGCAACCGTATCGAAGGCAACCCTTCAGGAGCAAAACAAAAGAAGCTTACGCGTTCTGTATAGGCAGTGATACCCGCGCTTCAAGGCCGCCGCTATCACGATTAATTAATTCTAGTTGACCACCATGTAGCTTAGCAATGCGGTTACAGATGGCTAAGCCTAAACCGCTACCACCTTCATTTTTTGTACGCGCGCTATCTAACCGTTCGAAAGGGCGTAATAACCTTTCTGCCTGCTCAGGTGGAATGCCTGGCCCGCGGTCTAAAATACTAATAATGATTTTTTCAGCTGTTATTTTACTCTCAACAGCAACGTCACCTTTTGAGTAAGCATAAGCATTGCCCACAAGATTATCGAGCAGACGCTGCATGGCTAGCGGGCGTAGCGGAATAAAGTAAGTGGGACCCAAAGTCATTTTGATTGTACGTCCAGCACGTTCCTGGCGCTCGGCTAGCGCTGTTAATAGTGTGTTAATGTCGATTAATGTGGTTGCTTCGCCTTCAACCCCACGCACAAAATCTAAAAACTGATGAATGATATTGTCCATATCAGCAATGTCTTCAATCATGCCTGTTTTCATATGGTCGGTTTCTTCAGGTAGCATTTCAACTGCTAAGCGCAGACGCGCTAGTGGTGTGCGAATGTCATGTGATACCCCTGCTAATAATAACGTGCGTTCTGCATCTACGCGTACCAATGCATCCGCCATTTCATTAAAGGTTTGATTCACCTCACGCAACTCATTCAAACTATCTTCTGGTAGCTTCGGCGCGGGTTCGCCTTTGCGCAAACGATCTGCAGCATGTGCCAATAAATTTAGTGGATGATTAATGCGTGCAGCGGTAATGTACGCACCAAACAGGGATAGCAAGCCAATTAGTGCCGCCCAGCCTAGCCAATGTAATGGGAAAGGGCGGTCAACTTGAATCTTTGGAATGACAACCCAGAAATCGTCTAATTCAACATTAAAACTAATCCATAAGCCAGAGATGCCGTAATGGTTAACCGTAATGATGGTTTCTTCACCGAGGCTAGCGCGTATTTTTTTGGCAATTAACTGGACAAAAGGGTCATTAGGTAGCGGTTCAATCTGCTCCATAAAGTCAGCAGCATACACACGCACACCTTCGCGGCCAGATAACTCAGAAAGCAAAGCGGAACGCCTGCTGTCATGAGATGCGATGAGTGATGCACGGGTGTAGTTGACGATGGTGACTGCTTGTAACGCAGCCATTTCAGCACGTGGCTCACGGTCAAAATAGTCGAATATCTTTAAGGAGCCATAGATGCTAACCGCCAACAAAGTGGCAATTAATAACATCAAACGGGCTAGAATTGTACGTGGCAGTATTCGCAATTGAGTCAATACGCGAAGCGTTGTTTGTTATTCGCTTGATTCGCCATCAGGAATAAAGACATAACCAAATCCCCACATTGTTTTTAAGAATCGAGGTTGCGCAGGGTTAGGTTCAATGAGTCTACGTAGGCGAGAGACTTGTACATCGATACTACGGTCAAATACATCTAACTCACGTCCACGTGCTAACTGCATTAGACGGTCTCTTGAGAGTGGCTGTCTTGGATGTTCAGTAAATACCTTTAATAAAGAAAATTCACCACTGGTAATCGTGATGTTTTCACCGCTTTTGGTCAAGCTGCGGTTAGCAGCGTCAAACGTGAAGTCACCAAATGCAAATGCCTCTTGTTGCTTTTCTGACGAATCCGTTTGTGGACTATGTTCATGGCGGCGCATCACCGCATTAATGCGTGCAAGTAATTCACGAGGGTTGAAAGGTTTTGGTAAGTAATCATCTGCACCCATTTCCAACCCAATAATTCTATCGACTTCATCGCCACGGGCTGTCAACATGATAATGGGGGTTGTAATGTTCTCTGAACGTAACCTTCGGCAAATGGCTAGCCCATCCTCACCTGGCAGCATTAAATCTAATACAAATAAATCAAACTGATCGTTTTTCAGCGCCTCGTCCATTTCCTTAGAGTCAGAAACTGTTTTAATATCAAAGCCTTGCTCTGTTAAATAGCGCTCTAATAATTCACGCATGCGTAAATCATCATCTACCATTAATACTTTTTTGTTCTCAGCCATACTATTAGCTCATTTGGGTTAAAGGGGTTGTAATCATTTGCTTATATTGTAACCTTGCAAAGAATTAGTATAGGTGTTCGTGATAGATAAATCTATATCTTGAAAACTTTTCTTTGAAAATGCAGTCTTATGGTAGAGAGTAGCTTTGGTTACAATTTGTTACAATTGCACTGGAGCATGAAACATTACACTTACAAAGTGAGTTCATCATACTTCTCCGCACCGCAGACGGTGTGTGTGTTTATTTGGGTATAACGCTTAAATATGTTAACAAATAAAATCTATTTTTCTATACAAATGACACTGCTCACATTGCTGGGCTCAGTGTTTATTTTCCCATCACATGCTGACACAACGGTTGATAGTGCGGTTGAAATGACGGAAGCGGAGCTTTCTGCAGAGACCGAAGCCGCGATGTCAGGGATGGAACAAACATTGGAATATAATTTCAGCCCGGTTGATCGTGCTCGATTACGCAAGGCCTTAGCGGATTATGCTAGAAATAATGATCCTGAGCATATTCAGATAGAGCGTAGGCGTGCGGCGATGAAGGCGAGTCTTAAAGAACGGTTTACACAATGTAACCACGATTTAGATGATTCACTCGACCGCCAAGAGGTGACAGAGTGCTTGCCACAAATTGCCCGTCATTTTAATGCGGTGGATGTCGACGAAGATAACGTCATCACGTTTGAAGAGCTGGAGCTGGCGCAGGCTAAGTGGACTGAACGGCATAAAGCAGCAGAAGCAAAGTTAGAAGCGCAACGTATTAAAGAAGCAGAAGCAGAAATCAAAAAAAGAGCTAAAAAGCCGAAAACAAGTCAACAGGCAGCCTCTCAAAGCCGCAATCCAAGCTAAAAACCTCCCTAATATCAGCATAAACAGACCCAATTCTTGATTTTTCTGATGGCTCAGCTACAGTAAAGTCATGGATGCGAATCTTAATAAAAACAAAGTTGTTGCAGTTGTTGGATCTATCCACAATGTAAATGCGAGACAATGGGATGCATTGGCAGAGGGAGAACCCTTACTGAGTCATGCATTTCTATCAGCGCTCGAAACGTCAGCATCAGTAGGCAAAGATACCGGGTGGGGTCCTTGTATCTTAACCATCACACAAGAAAACCAACTCATTGGCGCAATGCCACTCTATGTGAAGAGTCATTCTTATGGTGAATATGTCTTTGATTGGGCTTGGGCAGATGTTTATGAACAAAGCGGCCTTGCTTATTATCCAAAACTATTATCTGCTATCCCATTTTCACCCATCACTAGTACGCGCTTATTAGCACATGACCTAGCAACCCAAACCATGTTGATTGATGCATTGGAGGCGGTGATGACGCAGCATCAGCTATCTAGTGCTCATGTGTTGTTTCCAAATGAAGAAGAGGCCACCCTATTTGAACAAAGTGGTTGGATGAAGCGGATAGGTGTGCAGTTTCGCTGGGAAAATAAGCAGTATCAAACGTTTGATGATTTTCTACAAACCTTAAGCCACAACAAGCGTAAAAAGATTCGACAAGAGCGTAAAAAAGTGGCTAATGCGGGAGTGGTCAGCCATTTTGTCAAAGGAAAGCAGGCGACAGAGGCGGACTGGGATTTTTTCTATGAGTGTTATTGCAATACTTATACGGAGCATCGCTCAAGTCCTTACCTGACACGTGCCTTTTTTACAGAGATTAGCCAAAGCCTGTCAGATCATATTTTGCTTATTGTGGCTGAGCAAGCTGGCGTTAAGGTTGCGAGCTCATTGTGTTTCTATAATGCTCACACCTTGTATGGTCGTTATTGGGGTGCAACAACATTTGTTTCTGGCTTGCATTTTGAGCTTTGTTATTATCAAGCGCAACAGTTTTGCATTAACGAAAATATCCAGTATTTTGAAGGTGGTGCGCAAGGGGAACACAAGCTAGCGCGTGGTTTTCAACCACGGCCTACTTGCTCATTTCATAAAATCGCCCATCCAGATTTTGCGCGCGCGATTAAAGACTTTTTGTTGCGCGAGTCTAATGGCATTGCCGCTTATACTAATGAGCTGGAAGAGCGGACACCATTTAAAGCCAAGTGAATATGATGGGCAAGCGATTACTTTGCCATCATCAGCTATAGATCGACCGGCATTATTTTAGCTGAGCGCATCAATCACTTTATGTAAACCTTTAACACTGGTTTGCGTATCGATCTCTGAGTGCAGTGGTTGTCTGGGACCTGGATTTGGTGAATTAAATGTTGCTATAGCTTCAGTTGGTGCTATTGGCGTATATTTTCGACATGTAGTTAAATTAAGCCAGATGGGCTATTTCCCTAGTCGATTATAAAGGTATAATATGGGTCTAGTCAGGCGGGAATAGCTCAAGAGGAAGAGCGCAATCTTTCCAAGATTGAGGTGTCTGTTCGAAACATTCTTCCCGCTCCAAATTACAACCCTCAGTGGCTGCCACTGGGGGTTATTTCATTAAGACGGCAGATATACAAAAAGCACACCCCCCATATAGGGTATTTTTATTATACAAATGTATAATAAAATGCTTGCTAATAATACTAATCAAGCAAGGGTGATGAAGTCGTTAGACCCCTAAACGCATCTCATAGTGCTCATCATTTTTGTTGCTTTATATTTTATAGCCCAGCACATTGTGCTGGGCTTTTGTTTTGTTGGCCCAAATAGGCTATTAATGAATGTACGGTCGTATCATATGATGTGGTAACAACAAAGTATTGCAGGACGTATGAAGATACTAGCCCCCTTGCTCTTACTTCATCAAGGAAAATGCTTGTGATGTTTGTTGTGTAACCTAGCCGTAATGGCTAGGTTATTTTTTTGCGCTGACGTATGGTTCTCTTCATACAGTTTGCTTGACTATGTTAGAGTCTTGCCTACTAAATATAAGCCTATTAGAGATTTTTTGTGAGCACAAAACCATTTATTAAAGCCGCCATTTTTGATATGGATGGTTTGCTGATTGATTCAGAACGCATGATTATGCAGGCGTGTATTGCTGCAGCAAAAGAAATTGGCATTACCTATACGCAGGCTGAGTATGTCGAATTGATTGGCCGTGCTTGGCCTGATTCAACTCGCATCATGACGCAGCAACTTGGCAGCGAAGAGAGCTTTCAGCATGTGATGCAGTGTATTAATGCGAGTATGGATGCAGATGGTAATGTCTTCCCACTAAAAACAGGTGCTTTAGACTTATTGAAGCACTATCAATCAAACAATATTGTTTGCGGTGTCGCTTCATCCTCACCCGTTAGCCATATACAAGAGCGTCTTTCTGCAGTTGGTGTGCTGGATTATTTTAGTGTGGTTACTAGCGGGCATGAAGTGGAAAATGGCAAGCCGAATCCAGATATCTACTTGCTAGCGATAGAGCGGCTAAATGCGCAGGTGGCTTTC
>SPJO01000149.1 GCA_006844635.1 Methylophilaceae bacterium
CGCCCTTACCAATCACATCACGGATTTTGTCAGGATTAATCTTAATGCTGATGATGCGTGGTGCAAACTCAGACATTTCGGTATCTGCATTATCTAGTGCAGTTTGCATAATACCTAAGATATGCTCACGGCCTTCTTTCGCTTGCGATAATGCTGCTTGCATAATTTGTGCCGTAATACCGGTAATTTTGATATCCATCTGCAAGGCAGTAATACCATTCACTGAACCAGCCACTTTAAAGTCCATATCACCAAGGTGATCTTCGTCGCCTAAGATATCTGTCAATACAGCTACGCGGTTATCTTCTTTAATCAAACCCATGGCAATACCTGCCACTGGCGCTTTCATTGGTACGCCAGCGTCCATTAACGCTAATGTACCACCACAAACTGAAGCCATTGAGCTAGAGCCGTTTGATTCTGTAATTTCTGAAACCACACGCATCGTGTAATCAAAGTCCTCTTTTTCAGGCAGTGCCGCAACCAAAGAACGCTTAGCCAAACGACCATGACCAATTTCACGACGCTTAGGTGTACCTACACGACCTGTCTCACCCGTTGCGTATGGAGGGAAGTTGTAGTGCAACATAAAGTTGTCAGTGTACTCACCTTGTAGTGCATCAATCTTCTGCTCGTCACGGCCAGTACCTAATGTTGCAACGACTAACGCTTGTGTTTCACCACGCGTAA
>SPJO01000148.1 GCA_006844635.1 Methylophilaceae bacterium
GGAAGCTCTTTTACACAAGGTGGACAGTCAGCGCGCCAAAAGTTCACTAATGTCACTTTTCCAGGCAGTTTTTCTAGCTCAACTAACGCATCGTTTTGCACAGAGAATAACGAAAAATTCAGTATTGGGCTGTTGCTCTTGTTTGCTTTTTGAGGCTGTGGCTCTGCGCTAGCCTTTGAAAAAATAGACAGTAAAAGAACAATCAGCAGTAAGCTGGCGGGTAATCTCTGATATGAACAATGTCTATTTGTTTGCATAGTGTTTAGTGCGTAAAAAAGGGCATTAGTTTTCCAGATGTACTAATGCCCAACTAGTTTAATCTAGTGAATTTGATTAATTATGTAATACATTAAAGGTCAAAACGCACCCCTACATAACCTGCACGACCTCTATTCGGAGCCCAAAGGTGTACAACATCTGGTGCACCGCTACTATCGACAAACAAGTAGTCTTCATCATCTGTTTGCTTGTAATCAAACAGGTTACTAACGCCTGCTAAGAAAGCTATTTTTTTAGATACTTGATAACGGCCATTCACATCAACCACCCAAAAAGTAGGGCTTTTATCTTTTTTAAGTGTACCGTCTAAATTGTAGCGAGGGTTATTGGCATAGTCATAAAATTTTGCCAAATCCATAGAGCCCGTCCAATTGGCGCGCGCCGAAACATCCCAGTTACCACCATCAT
>SPJO01000145.1 GCA_006844635.1 Methylophilaceae bacterium
AACTTAACCCGTCGGCTTGCTCTGCCAACGTTTGCTTATCAAGCACACGTATCACAACATCTTCACCATGAATACTAGGCATGACTGAGACACGAAAATCCACGTCTCGGCCACGATATACAGCCCTAAACCGACCATCTTGTGGCACGCGCTGCTCTGTAATATCAAGTTCAGACATTACTTTAATGCGAGAGATCACCTGCTCTGCTAAGCTCACTTCGCCAACAGTCCCCATTTGAGTAAGTACCCCGTCAAGCCTGTACTTAATTGCTAATCCTTGCGGCTGTGTTTCCAAGTGGATATCACTGGCATCCGCCTTTAGTGCATCAAACAAGGTAGAGCGCACTAATTTAATCACAGGGCTGACATCACCCTCAATCATATTGAGTGACAACTCCTCTATTGACACCTCTAGCTCTGTGCTGGTATCGACATTGGAAATTGCCGCATCTACTGTTCGCGTTGCATCTTCGTGTTGCGCTAGATAAGCTGAGATATCATCATGATGCGCTAAGCGAATCGTATAGGATGCTGGTATTCGTTCCGTTGCCCAAGAAGTAATCGATTGGTTAAACGTATCAGCAAAGACAAATACTAATTGTTGCTCATCTCTTAATAGTACACATTCACGTTGTAGGCTTTCTGAAAATGAAATATGTTCGAACGCTGGTACTAACTGCAT
>SPJO01000144.1 GCA_006844635.1 Methylophilaceae bacterium
GAATAACTTTCATAGTCTCCCTGCAAGTAAGCCTGCAATATATGTATCACACGCTTACGATCATCCGCATGGATCAAACGCTGCCATTCTTCCTGCGTATTTTCAAACTCCACCGTTTCAAAGCCAAACATTTCTCGCCAGCGGGTAGAATAATTCATATGGTTATTCGCAATATCCCAATCCCATACACCACTTTCTGAACTTTCTAGCGCAAATCTCCAGCGTTCATCACTTTTCGCTAACTGCTTGTTAAGCTCGTTCAACCGATCAAAAGCACTGACTCTGGAAATTAATAAAAATAATATACTCGTCAAACCTGCCAACACGACCAATGCGGCAATACCAATAGAGTTCGAATACGAGTAATCAATATTCCGCTCAAAAGAAGGCAACGTATTTGCAGTTAATACCCACTTATGCCCATAAAGCTCGATCTCCTTTTGCGCATCAAACAAGCTTTGATCAGTACTTTTTTCAACATTCTCATATAGCATTTCATCTGTTTGACCATTTGAGCGGCTATACAAAGCATATCGTATGTGTATATCTTGGCCTGACTGGAAAAGTGCTTTGAATATTGGTTCCAGATCGATGTTCATATAGACCCAGCCATCGACAGCCTCATAATCGATGACACTGGAAGCACCACTTTCTCTAGCCTCCCCTTTATAAACAGGCAATA
>SPJO01000147.1 GCA_006844635.1 Methylophilaceae bacterium
GCCAACCTCCTGACTGATGGTAAGCCTCTCGATTTTCAAGGCATGGGCACCATGTCAAAATCAAAACGTAATGGGGTTGACCCGCAATCACTGATTGATGAGTATGGTGCAGATACTGCGCGCTTCTTTATGATGTTCGCCGCACCGCCAGAGCAGACGTTAGAATGGTCTGATACAGGTGTTGAAGGTTCTCATCGCTTTTTACGCCGGGTATGGAATTATGGCTTTGCACTCTCTACAGAAGCACAAACAGCCATGCCAGAAAAGCTCGATAATGCATTAGCCAATATCAGACGCGAAATTCACCTAGAGTTAAAACAAGCGACATATGATTTATCTCGTCAGCAATTTAATACGGTCGCTTCTAGCACTATGAAGATGTTAAACGCATTGGAGAAGCTACAAAAAGAAGCACATGACAACTGGCAAAGTGTTGCGCATGAGGGTTTCTCAATTTTGTTACGCCTGTTATCGCCAATTGCACCGCATATTACGCATAGCTTATGGTCACAACTGGCTTATGGTGACGATATCCTTAACGCTGCTTGGCCGGAAGCGGATGAAGCTGCCATGGTACAGGATGAAATTGAAATGATGATTCAAGTCAACGGTAAGCTTAGAGGGAAGTTGCAAGTGTCAAGCGCTGCAGATAAAGACAGCATTGAGCGTATGGCAGCTGAA
>SPJO01000146.1 GCA_006844635.1 Methylophilaceae bacterium
ATGAATCCGCTTTGGATACGCCGATGCGATCGGTAAATAGTTTAAAGCCCGCAGGGGTATAACCACGGCGGCGCGCGCCTGCTAAGGTTGGTAGACGGGGGTCATCCCAGCCATCGACATGGTTTTCTTCGACTAGCTGAATGAGCTTACGCTTCGATAGCACAACATAAGTGAGATTTAGACGTGCAAATTCGTATTGTTTAGGGACGGGCTGTTCCAACATGCCTGTTTCGACCAGTTTCTTCATCAACCAGTCGTAGAATGGTCTTTGGTCTTCAAACTCTAGCGTGCAGAGGGAGTGCGTCACGCGCTCTAGTGCATCTTCAAGGGGGTGGGCAAAGGTGTACATGGGATAAATACACCATTTATCACCGGTATTGTGATGATGGGCACGGCGAATACGGTAAATCGCGGGGTCGCGTAGATTGAAATTCGGCGATGCCATATTGATTTTGGCTCGTAAGATATGGCTGCCGTCGGCATGTTTACCATCGCGCATTTCGCGGAATAAGGTTAAGTTTTCTTCTACGGTGCGGGTGCGAAAAGGTGAATCTTTGCCGGGTTCTGTGAGTGTGCCGCGATTTTCCCGCATCTCATCGGCGGTTTGCGAGTCTACATAAGCATAATCGTGCTCAATCAGTAACTCTGCTGCATGGTACATATCATCAAAATAGTCTGAAG
>SPJO01000153.1 GCA_006844635.1 Methylophilaceae bacterium
GTTTACACTTTTGGTGTGAATTTATAACTTCCATCAGTAATAAAAAAGCTACCCTCAGGTAGCTTTTTTTATTGTGCCTTAGTCGCTATGTATTCTGAATTACAATGTTCGGAAACTTGCTGCTATGGTCGAGTCCTGCATTGGCAATTTTAATGGCAGCTTGACGTGCAATCGCTTTAGATTCATTAGCGACTTTGCTATCGGGTGCAGCAGATACGGTTGGTTCGCCACTGTCAGCTTGCTCACGAATCTGCATATCCAAAGGCAAACTACCAAGCAAATCGATATCATAATCTTTTGCCATGGCTTCACCACCACCAGCGCCAAAGATGTGCTCCTCATGGCCACATTGCGAACAAATGTGGGTGCTCATGTTCTCGACTACGCCTAGAATTGGAATGCCGACTTTTTCAAACATTTTTAAGCCTTTTTTTGCATCAAGTAATGCAATGTCTTGCGGGGTTGTCACGATGATTGCACCAGTCACAGGAATTTTTTGTGCTAATGTCAGCTGAATATCACCTGTGCCAGGTGGTAAGTCAATAACTAGGTAATCTAAATTTTCCCATTGCGTATCACGCAATAATTGCTCTAATGCACCAGTCACCATTGGGCCGCGCCACACCATGGGTGTGTCAGTGTCGACTAAAAAGCCAATTGACATGGCTTGTATGCCATGT
>SPJO01000152.1 GCA_006844635.1 Methylophilaceae bacterium
GTCATGGTTTTGATGGTTTCAAATGTTAGCCAGGGGCAAACCGCTTCCGCACCATAACCTGCTAACAAGGCAAAGTGATGCACTTCACGCGCAGAACCAGTATCGATGACCAAGCCAGTACTGGTCCGCAATCCAGCTTTAACTAGATACTCATGCGTTGCTGAGCAAACAAGCAATACTGGTATCGCTATGCGATCTTTTGAAATATTTCGGTCTGATAAAATCAATACATTGTAGCCATCTCTGACCGCTTGTCCTGCTTGGTCATGTAGGGCATCTAGTGCAGCCTTCATGCCAGCTTTGCCTTCGCTTGCTTCGTAGGTTACATCTAGCACCATGGACTTATACTGACCATCTGTTAACGCACTGATATTTTTGATTTTTTCTAACCCATCTAAACTAATAACAGGCTGGCTCATCTCTAAGCGTAGTGGCGGGTTTGTTTCTTCCCCCACTGCCAATAAGTTTGGTTTAGGGCCGATAAATGTGACCAAGGACATCACCATTGCCTCACGAATCGGATCAATTGGTGGGTTAGTTACTTGTGCAAACAGTTGTTTGAAGTAGCTATAAAGTGGCTTTTCTTTATTAGAAAGCACAGGTAATGCAGCATCATTACCCATTGAACCAGAGCCTTCTTGTCCGTTGGCAATCATCGGCTCTAATACAAACTTAATAT
>SPJO01000060.1 GCA_006844635.1 Methylophilaceae bacterium
GCTTTCCCCCTCAGGGCGTATGCGGTATTAGCCAACCTTTCGGCTAGTTATCCCCCATTATTGGACACGTTCCGATATATTACTCACCCGTCCGCCACTCGACAGCCAGAGCAAGCTCTGCTGTTTCCGTTCGACTTGCATGTGTAAAGCATTCCGCCAGCGTTCAATCTGAGCCATGATCAAACTCTTCAGTTTAATTCATAACTATTACTTGTTCCTCTTGCGAGGTGGTATTTCGCTTTGCTTAATATATTCTCAAATTCATTTCCAAGGTTGTGTGCTCACTTTAACTATTCGCTAAAGCAAGACTGTACATACTTGTCATAAATTTAAGTGTAAGCATTTGTTTTCTGAGTTGGATACATCCGAAGACATACCCATTTGTGACCCAGCCACAAACACCCACACTTATCAGTCATTCTGATTTTTAAAGAGCAGTGTCAAAACGGTATAAATTGTTGCATGTCGTTTTGACGAAGCGCGAATTATACAGGGCTTTTTGAGCCGGTCAACCCTTAATTTAGATAAACTTTAAATTAATGTTGAACGCTGTATTTCTTGTTGCGCTTTTCGCTGAATTTCTCAAGCGAGGGCGCATTCTACCGTGGCTGGAGAATTGGTCAAGGGGTATTTTGAAATTATTACAAAATAATTACATATTTCACTTGATTGGCGCTATTTGGGCTTCACAGCGAGCGCTACCAGACGCGAAACGACTATCGCTAAAAACATAACCGCACTAAACATTTGGAAGATACCAATCACGCGCGCTTCTTTGGAAATAGGCATCACATCACCCATGCCTGTACCAGACTGAATAGAAAAGCTCATAAATAGTAGCTCCATCCACGTACGACGCGCATCTGTTTCCATTAAAGCAGAAAGGCTTTGTGGATAGAGCTGCTGACAAACTGAGTAGGCTAAGGCAAAGCCCCACACCAACAAGGTAAACGTCGCGCCCGCAGCAAACAGCTCATCGATGGTGACAACATCGTCACTATACATATACATAATAAGCGCCACCGCACTATAAAAATATAAGATACTCTCTAGACCATGCGCCCATAACAACAATTGGTCATAGCCTGCAAAACCTGCAGTGAGCGTCAGTAAGATAGAGGGCGCGACCAACAAGATGGCAACCCATGTCACGGCAGGTGACCGTGCGACTACCAGCAAAGCCAACAATGGCACTGCTAAAGCAAAGCAGCTAAAAATTAAACGACTTAAGGCCGTGTCACTCATAAAGCCATAGAAAATCACGCTCAGCAACTGAACAGCCAATAAGCAGGCATAAGGGTAGCGCTTAATAAAAGAAATTGTCTGTTGCATCTATATTATTTATTCACATTCACGTTAATGGCGCCACTTTTGACATGCAGATCCCGTTGAGGGAATGGTATTTCAATACCCGCTTTAGCTAGTTCTGTTTCTATCGCCCACAGATATTCAGCTTGCACCTTCGCTGGCGCCTTAACACCTTCAGCACCAACCCAAACCACCAGATTAAAATCTAAGCTGTTATCACCAAAGTTTGTCAGCCAAACATCGGTTTGTTTTTGTTGGGTGTCTATCGTATAGCGTAATGAGGCAGCAGCATCTAAAGCACATTGTTTGACCAAGGCTTTGTCTGTGCCATAGGCTACACCAAATGGAATATGCATGCGTCGGTGCAAATTACTCAGCGTCCAATTAATCACGCGGCCATTAATAAACTCGGAGTTTGGCACAATAATATCCACTTCATCATTAGTGGTAACGCGCGTGTAACGCATATTAATTTCACTAACGCGCCCCATGACGCCAGACTCCAAGTCGACAAAATCGCCAACTTTCAAGGTGCGCTCTAATAAGATGATGATGCCCGAGACTAAGTTATTAAAAATGTTTTGTAGGCCGAAACCGATACCAACACCTAATGCACCACCAATAATCGCCAAGCTGCTTAAGTCAAAGCCAATAAAATTTAGACCGACGATCGTACCGATAAATAAAATAACGTAGCGGGAAATACGGCTTAACGCATAAATGCTGGAGATTGCTAAGGTCTCACCAGCTCTGGAGCTGGCAAACTTATAAATCACGCGCTCAACCATTCTGGCTAATAAATCGATCAACAGAATAATTAAGACAAACCCAATTACCCGGGACAGGGTAATCGCCGTACTACCAATATGAAACCATTCTTTATTAAAGAAGAACTCTAGCCAGTATACTAATTGTTCCGAGAGCTCCATCTTGATGTCCTTATCCTGCAGCCATTAACTTAGTGTTACTTTAGCAAACTTTCGCTTACCCACTTGGGCAACCACTGTCATGCCTTTAGATAACTGCAAATTCCTATCTTCAACTTTTACACTATCTAATTTAACACCGCCCTGCTTAATTGCGCGCATGGCTTCAGACGTGCTTTCGACCAAGCCGATTTGCTTGAGCAGTTGCGCGATGCCAATACTCTCTTCTTCAATCGTCACCTCTAATTCAGGCACATCATCTGGGATGCCGCCCTTAGCTCTGGTCTGGAAGTCTTGCAATGCTTTTTCGGCAGCCGCCTGGCTATGGAAGCGGGCAACAATTTCTTGTGCGAAACGCACTTTAATATTACGCGGGTTCTCGCCAGCACCTACCACAGACTTCCATTCTGCTATCGTTTCTAACGATTCAAATGATAACAACTCAATATAACGCCACATTAAATCATCTGACACAGACATCAGCTTGGCAAAAATCACTTCAGGCGCTTCATCAATCCCAATATAGTTGCCTAAAGACTTAGACATCTTGTTGACACCATCCAAGCCTTCTAACAATGGCATGGTCAAGACACACTGCTGTTCCATACCTGCTTGTTTTTGTAACTCACGGCCCATTAACAAGTTGAATTTTTGATCCGTACCACCTAACTCAACATCCGCTTCTAAAGCAACAGAGTCATAACCTTGCAATAATGGATACATGAATTCATGTATCGCAATGGGCTGATTGCTTTTAAAGCGTTTAGAAAAGTCATCGCGCTCTAACATTCTTGCAACGGTTAAGCTAGCCGATAGCTTTAACATGCCAGCAGCCCCTAAATCCGTTAACCAGCTCGAGTTGAACACCACTTCGGTTTTATCTTTATCTAAAATCTTAAAGACTTGTTCAGCATAGGATTCAGCATTTTCTGCCACCTGCTCTTTAGTCAACGGCGGTCTAGTTGCACTTTTCCCAGTTGGGTCGCCAATCATGCCAGTAAAGTCACCAATCAAAAACAGCACTTGATGACCCAAGTCTTGGAATTGACGCAGCTTATTAATCAATACGGTATGCCCCAAATGCAAGTCAGGTGCAGTCGGGTCAAAGCCTGCTTTAATGCGTAGCGGCTTCCCTTTTTTGAACTTTTCTACTAACTCTGACTCTACTAATAACTCATCTGCGCCACGCTTAATAATGGCCAATGATTGATTGATATCCGTATTCACTATCTTTCCCAATGTAAGTTAGAATGCTTTATTAACAAATTGTTACTTTTTCATGAACTGATATTTCTGCTAATATGCGTTCTCAATATAAGCATTTGTATGGCTTTTAGTAATTTATGCGTCAAACCAACATCAACTCTAAACGTTATATTTTAACGCAAAACAAATTATTCGCTGTGAGCAAAGTGAAATTACACTGGTTGTTTTTTGCTTTACTGCTGCCAATCGTTGTTTTGATTACCACGCTCAGCGCCGCTCCAGACACGGAAGCGGGCTATGTGCCTGTACAAACGGTGGTGAGCGACATAAGCTTGCCGCTAGTTGCACAGCAAACAGATCCTCACGAAATTTACTGGCAAACAGACCAAGTCCGCAGCAGAGATACGCTAGGTACCTTACTTGAGCGCATGGGCGTGCGTGATGAAAATGCGAAAAAATTCTTGATGCTAAGCCCTGATTCACGTGAAATCAATACCAAACTCATTCCTGGCCGCACACTCGATGTCAAAACAAATGCGAATGGACAACTGCTTTATTTAGAATATGAACTACCAGAGAATGAAATCTTAGTTGCAGGCTTAACGTCTACAGGTTACAAAGTGGTCAAACAAAAACTAATTGTCGAGCGTGAAGAAGTTCTAAAATCAGCAACCATTAGAAACTCATTATTCGGCGCAACGGATGATGCTGGCATTCCCGATCGCGTTGCGCTCAAGCTTGCTGAAATCTTCTCAAGTCAAATTGACTTTAATCAGGACTTAAGGCCAGGCGACCACTTCAATGTTGTTTATGAGGCCTTCTACAATGCCGGCGAATTAATGAAAACTGGCGACATATTGGCCGTTGAATTTGTCAACAAAGGCAACAAATATCAAGCCATTCATTTTGGCAACGAAAATAGCCGCTATGCTTACTACACACCAGAAGGTAAAAGCTTACATAAATCTTTCTTACGTTCTCCACTGGAGTTTACGCGAGTTAGTTCATCATTCAGCCTCGGTCGCCGCCATCCAATCCTGCATAAAGTGCGCGCACACAAAGGCGTCGATTTAGCGGCAAGAAGTGGCACACGCATTAAAGCCTCTGGTGATGGCAAAGTGGCCTTCCGAGGCCGTAAAGGTGGTTATGGCAATGTCATTATCCTAAAACACAAAAATGGCATCAAAACTGTTTATGGCCATTTATCAAGGTTTGCCAAAGGCCTGCGCGTTGGCCAAAAAGTCGAGCAAGGCGAAATTATTGGCTACGTCGGCATGTCTGGTTTAGCGACTGGGCCGCATTTACATTACGAGTTCTTGCTGAATGGCGTCCATCGTGATCCGATGAAAGTAGAACTGCCAACGAGCGTGCCACTGGACAAAAAGTATACGGCTGAGTTTAATGCTAAAGCAGCCGAATACATGGCTAAAATTGATTTGATTAACAACCATATTATGACCGCCAGTAAATAACAATGCCTCAACCGCTACTCTTTCTTGGCATCATGTCTGGTAGCAGTTTAGATGGTATTGATGTCGCGCTTGTTGAATTAGACACTACCAAACAACAACACTGCAAACTACTTGCCACACACTTTTCACCCTACGGGTCTGCGCTTAAAGAAGCATTATTAGCACTGCACTTCCCGCAAGAAAATGAACTAGAAAAGTCAGCACTGATGGCCAACCAGCTAGCTGCCCTATATGCAGGTGCTGTTAATCACTTGCTAGATGAGCATCAGTTAAAAGCTAGTCAAGTTGCCGCTATCGGATGTCATGGTCAAACCATTCGGCACCAACCACAATCAAATGTGAATGAGAGTTACACCATACAACTCAGTAACCATGCCTTGCTGGCCGAATTAACTGGCATTAATGTCGTGGGTGACTTTCGTAGTAGAGATTTAGCAGCGGGTGGGCAAGGTGCACCACTCGTCCCTGCTTTTCACCAAGCAGTATTTGGCAGCGACCAACTCAGCCGCGCCATTGTTAATATTGGTGGTATTGCTAATATTAGTTACCTTGACCGATCTGGGGCTGTTACCGGCTTTGATACGGGTCCCGGCAATCTCTTATTAGACAACTGGGCGAAGCAACACATCGGTAAAAGTTATGATGCCAATGGCGCTTGGGCGAGCACTGGCAACATCAATCAAACATTGTTATCTGCTATGTTAGCTGACCAATACTTTGCATTGCCGCCGCCCAAAAGCACAGGCCGCGACCTATTTAATGCGACATGGCTAGTAAACCACCTTGAGAACATGTCCATTAAGAATGAAGACGTTGCACGCACGCTAGTTGCTCTCACAGCAACTTCAATTGCTGCTGACATTCAACGGCACTGCTCATCAGCCGATGGCATTTACATTTGTGGCGGTGGCGCCCACAATCAGCTACTCATTAATGACATTCAACAACTGTTAGCCTCAACTCCAGTAGACACAACCAATGCTTTAGGGGTTGATGTTGACTGGGTAGAGGCGGTGGCATTTGCTTGGCTCGCACAGCAAGCCATGTCTAAACAGACAGGCAACCTACCCGCTGTTACCGGCGCACAAGGGCCACGCATACTTGGCGCAATATACTCTGCTTAACGTTATTAATACTATTTTTACTCAACTTTGTCACAAGGGTTGCGTATAATATTCACCATCCACCTATATTTTTGATATCTGACTGACTATGGCAACAAAACCTACGAAAGCAACCATTACCTTTGATAACAGCGACAAAACAGTCGAGCTACCAGTTCTTTCTGGTAGCTTAGGCAATGATGTCATTGACATTAGAACCTTAGGCAAGCACGGCTATTACACTTATGACCCAGGGTTTTTATCAACGGCATCTTGCAACTCTGAAATTACCTATATTAACGGTGAAAAAGGCCACCTGTTCCACCGTGGTTACCCAATTGAAGGTTTAGCAGAAAATTGCGATTTTCTAGAAGTCGCCCACCTCTTAATTAAAGGTGAGCTGCCTAATGCACAGCAACAGGCTGACTACACACAGAAGATTCGTCGGCACACCATGTTGCACGATCAAATGGATAATGTGTTTAGAGGCTTTAGGCGCGATGCACATCCAATGGCAGTGATGGTCTCTGTCGTCGGTGCAATGGCTGCGTTTTATCCTGAACATAATGATGTGAATGATCCAAAATTACGTGATGTCGCAGCCATCAGGTTACTTGCGAAAGTTCCAACCATTGCTGCATGGAGTTATAAGTTTACGATTGGCCAACCGTTTATTTACCCACAAAATAAACTTAACTATGCTGAAAACTTTTTGCATATGATGTTTGCGACACCTTGTGAAGAATATACAGTGAACCCTGTACTTTCAAAAGCATTTGAACGTATTCTTATTCTGCATGCTGATCACGAACAAAACGCTTCAACCTCAACAGTCCGCCTTGTAGGCTCGAGTGGCGCCAACCCATTTGCTTGTATTGCAGCTGGTATCGCCTCACTTTGGGGCCCAGCCCATGGCGGCGCTAACGAAGCCACATTAAAAATGTTAGATGAGATTGGCGACGTAAGCCGTATTGATGAGTATATTAAACGTGCAAAAGACAAAACAGACAGCTTCCGCCTAATGGGCTTTGGTCACCGTGTTTATCGCAACATGGACCCACGCGCCGCCATTATGCGCGAAACCTGTCACGAGGTACTCAACGAACTTGGACTGCATGGCGACCCAATGTTTAAGCTAGCCATGAAGCTAGAAAAAATTGCATTAGAGGATGAGTATTTCGTCGATCGTAAGCTTTATCCGAATGTCGACTTTTATAGTGGCATTGTCATGCGCGCAATGGGCATCCCAAATTCAATGTTTACCGCCATCTTTGCAATGGCGAGAACAGCAGGCTGGATTTCACAATGGAGTGAAATGATATCTGATTCTAGCAATAAAATTGGTCGCCCAAGACAGCTTTATAAAGGTGAAGATAGGCGTGAAATTGTCCCGATAGACAAGCGCTAGTTTAAGCATCTTTACAGATAATAAAAAAGCCAAGCATAATGCTTGGCTTTTTTATTGGTATTCAGGGCTAGACAGAAAATGATGAGCCACAGCCACAGGTTGTTTCAGCATTCGGGTTTCTAATCACGAATTGAGAACCCTGCAGGCTATCTTGATAATCAATCTCTGCATTCATTAAGTACTGCAAGCTCATTGGATCAATTAACAGCGTCACGCCATCTTTATCTACTTGCGTGTCATCTTCATTGACTTCTTCCTCGAAAGTAAAGCCGTACTGAAAACCAGAACAACCGCCGCCACTGACAAACACACGTAGTTTTAGGTCCGGTGAACCCTCTTCTTCAATCAACTCTTTTACTTTATTTGCCGCATTATCCGTAAAAACCAACGGGGTAGGCATTTCTAAATCAACTGTTTCAGTTGCTGTACTCATGATAACTCCTTCAACTCTATTGGGCCTATCGCAAGGCCACTCAACTTTCAATATTCGTTATTTAATATGACATTAAACAATGTCATCAGTTGCATTCTCTTCGGTATGCACCAGTTTCCCATCAATGACAGCACCCATGTGCATCTCCAGCGATTTATAATGCAAGTCCCCTGTAATACGCGCTTTTGTTTGCAGCTCAATAAACTGCCTGGCTGTCACTGGCCCAACCACTGTGCCATCCAATACAATCTTGGTCGTGTTCACCGCACCTTCAATGCGGCCGTTTTCACTCAGAATAATTGTACTCTCAGTCCCACCTTGCTCTTGCACATTGCCTTGTATCGTACCATCTACACGCAATACGCCACTAAAAACAATGTCGCCTGTTAAAACAGCATCCTCACCGATCCATGTATCAATACTGCCACTTATCTTATTTGCCTTTTTACCAAACATTTCAGTTCCTAACCTTCTTTCCAAGAATAAATGCTTAACGCGTTTTCTTATTAAGCATTTTTTTATAAAACAGCAAATCTTCCTTCACTTTAAGGCTCTCATCTTGAACTTTTGCGAGGTCTTTTGCAAGATTATTATTGGTTGCTAATTCTATTTGTAACTCACGCTGCGCTTCAACCAGCTTAAACTCGAGCATTTTATTCTCATGCTTGATCTCTTCAAGCTGACTACTGACCGCTTCATAATCACTGCTACGCAGCATCACATAGGCCAAGCCAAACCCGATACCGATGCATAGCAATCCAATCAATAATCGATAATACCATGGCCTATCCGCTTTGACGGCAACACGCCTTGCGGTATACCCATAATGCTTACGGACTCTTCGTTCAATTCTTCTCATTAGCTAGCGGCCTATCTCCTATGGCATTAACGGTACAACACCTAAACCCTGTTGCTCTTCTAGCCCAAACATAATATTCATATTTTGCACGGCCTGACCTGCAGCACCTTTTACCAAGTTATCTTGCACAACAACAACGGTTAAATAACCATTTGCCTGCGGCTGCAAAGCTATCCGCAAGTGGTTTGAACCTCTTACTGAACGCGTTTCTGGCAGGCTACCTTTTGGCAACACATCAACGAAACCTTCATGTTCATACCGTTGCGCGTAAACAGACTGCAAGTCTACCGCTTTAGCATCGTCTGTCAATTTCACATACAGTGTTGTCAACATCCCCCGAATCATCGGCACCAAATGCGGTGTGAAGATAAATTGCAAATCAGCGCTTGCCAGCTGTTTCAGTTGCGCCTCGATTTCCGGATGATGGCGATGGCCAGACACGCCATATGCTTTCATATTATCGCTCGCCTCTGAAAACAAGGTCGGTACTGCCGCCTTTCTACCTGCACCAGAAACACCTGATTTTGCATCCGCAATAATTGGCGCTGTGTAATCAATATATGCATGCTCCAATAAAGGCAAGAGACCCAACAACACAGTCGTCGGGTAACAGCCCGGGTTTGCTATGACATTGGCTTTTTTGATTTGTTCGCGGTTAAGCTCAGCAATGCCGTAAACGGATGCTTGCAAAACATCCGGACAGCTATGCGGCATGTTGTACCACTGCTCAAATACCGCCGAGTCTTGCAATCTAAAGTCCGCGGCTAAATCGATGACCTTGGTATTCGATGCAAGCAGCGCTGGCGCTTGACGCATTGCAACCCCATGCGGTGTCGCAAAGAACACAACGTCACATGCTGACAAGTCAGCATTTTCTGGATTGCTAAAAGACACATCAACATAACCGCGCAAGCTAGGGAATAGTTCAGCAACGGCCAAACCCGCCTCACCTCTTGAGGTGACAGCAGCAATCTCGACATCAGGGTGCGTCGCTAATAGGCGTAACAGCTCTACACCGGTATAGCCTGTGCCTCCCACAATACCTACTTTTAACTTTTGATTTTCCATCGTTATCTACCCAGTATACCTGAAACAAAAAAGGCCGCATCAGCGACCTTTTTAACAAACTTGATACCCTTTGAAAAGGGAAAAAGTATCTGCTTATCGTTTAGAGAACTGCTTACGACGACGCGCTTTACGGAAGCCAACTTTTTTACGTTCCACTTCACGTGCATCACGTGTCACGAAACCAGCTTTTGATAAGTCGCTTTTTAAGCCTGCATCATAATCAATCAATGCACGTGTAATGCCGTGACGCACAGCACCAGCTTGGCCTGACTCACCGCCACCGATAACATTAATTTTAATGTCAAAGCTAGACAAATTTTCTGTTAAGTCTAGTGGTTGACGTAGAATCATGCGTGATGTCTCACGTGAAAAATATTCATCAGCAGGTTTATCATTGACAACGATATTACCTTTACCTGATTTCAAAAATACGCGCGCTACTGAGCTTTTGCGACGTCCTGTACCGTAATTATATTTACCAATCATTCTTTTTACCTTAGATAGTCAACGCTTGTGGTTGTTGTGCAGTATGGTCATGCTGGTCACCAGCATAAACTTTTAGTTTTTTAATCATTGCATAGCCCAAAGGACCTTTTGGCAACATGCCTTTTACTGCTTTTTCTAGTGCACGGCCTGGAAAACGGTCTTGCATTTTGTTAAAAGTCGTTGTTGACAAGCCACCTGGGTAGCCTGAATGCGTGTGGTATTCTTTATCTGTACCTTTTGCACCAGTTACTTTTAACTTATCAGCATTGATAACAACAATGTAATCACCTGTATCAACGTGAGGTGTATAGATGGTTTTATGCTTACCGCGCAAACGGTGTGCACAAGCACTTGCTAGACGACCTAAAACAAGATCAGTTGCGTCAATAACGAACCAATCACGCTTTACTTCTTGTGGTTTTGCTGAGAACGTTTTCATAATATTACGACCAATTTATATAGCTTATTAAAATCAAGAGGGCGGATTATATGCTTTTGAATACACCTAGTCAATCAAATTCATGAGTAAAAGTGTATTAATTCGTTAAACTATCGAAATGCATCCTTTATACTTATAGTTTAATAGCATCTATACCAAAAGTATTTTAATAAACAGAAAATAAAGGATAGTTGGCACACGAATTGCTTAAATTCAATTAACTAACAATTCTACACGATGCGATGAATATGCTTGTATAGAAAATAATAATAAGAAAATTGCTAAATTGAAATGAGAATAGATATGAGTAACTACAAACTAAAACATGCTGTGACAGCCGCGCTTGGTTTAATTGCCATTGGCTTTCAACCGTCATCGTTTGCCATTGGCTTGAGTGACATTCAAGTTAAGTCTCACTTAGGTGAGCCCTTCAAAGCAAACATCAATGTATTAGGTGCTAGCGACCTGAAAAGCCCGTCCTGCTTGACGCTTGGCGGCAATAGCGACTTAAGTCATGTTAACTTTAGACTCGGAAAAGTCGTTAATGGCAATGCTGCGCTAACCATGACAACGAACAAAATCGTTAATGAGCCTATTTTAAATCTTTCAGTTATCGCTGGTTGCGAAAGTGCAATTACGCGTGATTACGTTATCCTACTAGACCCACCAACAGGGTTAACGAGTAGTGCCACAAACGTTAGCGGTGTACAAGTGACTGCATTGAATGACGTTCCTACTGTTGAAAAAGTCGACAATGCTGCCAAAAGCTCTACAACACAAACAAACCAAACAACACCGGCTGTAGCGCCAAAAGCCAAAAAGAAGGCTCGTAAGGCCAAGAAGGCAACCACCAAAAACAAGGTAGCAACGAAGCAGCAGGTTAAAAAAGCAAACGGTGCAACACAATTAAGCCGCCCTAGCGTAGCAAAAGAAGCACCTAAACAAGCACAAGCGCGCCTTTCAATTTCTAGCGGCTACCCTGCGCCATATGCAAGCACCTCAGGCTTACAGTTAGACAAACAGTTAACGTTTACGCCTGATCCGAATGCGGTGATTGATAGTGAAGCGATTGCAATTGAAGATGAAGTCACCGTCATGAATAATCGTTTGACACATTTACAAGCACAAATTACAGCGCTGCAAGCACAAAATGCCAAGCTGAAAAAAGAAAATAAACAGCAATCACAAGCATTGACGCAAGCACAGGCTTCTCAATCAAGTGCATCTAGCGTGTTGTCATTTTTAGGTGCAGGTTTATTACTATTATTAGCCGGCTATGCTGGCTACCAATGGTACCGTCGTCGCCAAACGTTTATCCAGGAGCATCAAACCAATGCTATTTGGGTAAACAGTGCTAAAGATGAAGATAGTATGTCTGCAGAAGCGGCCCAAGAAACGGTAACGGCTGCAAAAGCAGAGGATATTTTTGAAGATGTTGATTTCGGCATCAGTAATACTGACAAAAACGTGCAAGCTAGTGTTGAAGAGAGCAGGGGTGAGGATGCCAAGGTAGCACCTGTGGATAGTATGGAAAGCACGTTTGAATCAACTAAAAACCAAGAAGATGCCATTCTGATAGAAGATGAGCAACAATTCTCCGTGTTGGATCATGCGGATGTGTTTTTATCACATGGCCGCGCGCCATTAGCGATTCAATTATTACAGAACCACTTGTTAGAGCACCCAAAACAGTCTGTAACGATTTGGTTATTCTTGTTGGACTTATTAGCAAAGGAAAACCTAGAAGAGCTATATAAAGAAACGGCGCTCGACTGTAAGCTTCATTACAATATTGAAATTGCTGAATACTCCACCCAAGATTCAAATAATAACGAATCATTAGAGGACTTCCCTCGGTTAGCAAAAGGGCTTGAAGATGTGTGGAATACGCCAGCCGCAGTGGTGTATTTAGATGACTTAATTTACAACAACCGTTTAGAGCCACGTGCAGGTTTGCCCAAGAATTTAATTGAAGAGCTTGTATTATTAAGAACCATGGCACAAGAAAATGCTGAGTCAGCTGAAGTGATACGTCTAGATGAGAAAAAACTTGCCATTATTGAGCAAAAAGAAGCGCTATTAGAAAGTAAAAAAGCAGAAAAAATGAAGAAACTGGAAGATGAGGCAGAAAAAGCGCGTTTAGCACAAAAGGCTAATGATGCGCCTGACGACCCTGATGAAACAAGCTTTGAGTTTACCCTAGTTGAAAACTAAGTTAAGCATAATACTCTGCAGCTAATGCAACACAAACGGCGCATCCAATCCAATTATTCGCTATAAAAGCATTAAAACAATTGGTTTTGATGCGCTTTTTAATCGTATGGTATTGCCACATCACCAATCCCAACACAATCGCAAGGCCAATATAGTAGTAATTACCAAAGTCATTTAACCGCCCGACATGGGTGAGCAACCCCAACATCAATAAGTAGCAAACCACTACCGCTAACACATCATATTTGCCAAAAAACAAGGCTGATGACTTAATCCCGATTTTAATATCATCATCACGATCTACCATCGCATATTCCGTATCATAAGCAATGGCCCAAAACATATTGGCCAACAATAGCAACCAAGCCTGTTGCGGAATTGTGTTATGAATAGCGGCAAAAGCCATCGGGATGCCAAAGCCAAAAGCAATACCCAAGTAGGCTTGTGGGATCGCAAGAAAACGTTTGGTTAGCGGGTAAGTGATCGCCAAAAACAATGCCGCAAATGACAATATAATAGTCTTGGTATTTAAAAAGCAGACCAAGACAAATGCCGCCAAACTTAAGCCTGCTGCTAAAAAAACAGCCTCTTTAACCGTTACTTCTTGGCTCACTAACGGACGGTGTTTTGTTCGCTCAACATGGCCGTCATATTGCCGGTCAGCGATATCGTTCATCACACAACCAGCACTCCGCATTAAAATTACGCCTGTGACAAATACCAACACGACGACCCAAGGCGGCTTGCCCTCTCCTGCAATGAGTAACGCCCACAAAGTCGGCCACATTAATAATAAAATGCCAACCGGCTTATCTAAACGCATCAAGCGTTCATAAGCATTTAACTTACTGGCAATAGTGCTTTTATTCATCACAAATTTTCGGTAAGAAGATTTCAGTCACCAGAATTTTAGCGCAATTTAAGCTAAAAATTGACCGCCTCGCCCATAGATAATTAGCAGTTTGCGGCAATTGCTTATCCACTTGTCGGTACAATGCATGGTTTTTGCTAAGCTTTAAGTAGCTTAGTGGTGTCCGCTCAACACGTTTATTACTAAACAGTGCCGCACCAAGTGGTTTATTGCCTAAGTGACCAAGCCCCAACCATGTGCCACGCAAGCTGCCATAAGGCAAAATACTATGCGCATACACCACTGGTTGTTGATGGCCCATCAACAACACATCTCGTACGTTTGTTGTGGTCGATAACTTCAGCTTTAATAACATGGCCTCTTCTTTTAAAGGCCTTGCGCTTTTTTGGAAGACAGGCTGCACATAAAAATCATCATAACGTGCTTGTAGCCGAGCCGTTAAGGAGCCTTCATTAACCAACCATGGATGGAGCTTTGATGCTAAGAAGGGTTTGCGCAGCCAATGAAGGCGTGATCTGGCATGATGCGGATGAATGTTCACAACACAAATTATCGCACAAACCCCCGCTACCAAGATATATCCACCGAAACTGCTTGTTGTTAGAAAGCGATGCTAAATTGTGTTTGATCCTTCTACCACCAGCCTTGTGAGAAAAAAGCATTATCAACTAAACCTTAACCAGTTCAACGCCATGCTGCATCCACCGTTTCAAATGTTGATCCACGGCACCTGGGTATTCTATTAACAATTGATCCGCAATCAACTTGGCTTGTTGCAGCAAGCCTTCATCTCGACTCAAATCTGCAATTTTTAGCATTGGCACACCACTTTGCCTAGTACCTAAAAATTCGCCTGGCCCGCGTAAATTTAAGTCTGCTTGAGCGATAGCAAAACCATCTGTATTTTCATAGATAACTTTTAAACGCGCACGCGCCATATCAGACAACTGCTTTTGATACATTAAAATACAAGTACTTTTTGCTGCACCGCGCCCAACACGGCCACGCAACTGGTGTAACTGACTCAAACCCATCCGCTCAGCATGCTCAATCACCATTAGGCTAGCATTTGGCACATCTACACCCACTTCAATCACTGTAGTCGCCACTAACAGCTGTGTTTTACCTGCAACAAATGCCTCCATCACAGCTTGTTTCTCTGCTGACTTCATCCGCCCATGTACCAAACCAACCGTTAAGTCAGAAAAGTTCTCTTGTAAATTTTCAAATATTTCGGTCGCCGTTTGCAGTTGTAAAACTTCTGACTCTTCAATGAGCGGGCAAACCCAGTACGCTTGATTACCCGTTTGACAGGCATCCCTCACCCGCTGCAAAATTTCATTGCGACGTTCGTCAGAAACTAATTTGGTGACGACAGGCGTTCTCCCTGGTGGCAACTCATCAATCACAGATACATCAAGATCAGCGTAATAGCTCATCGACAATGTCCGAGGAATAGGCGTGGCCGACATCATTAATTGATGTGGCTCTGGCTGGCCTTTTTTACGTAAAGCAAGGCGCTGTTGCACACCAAAACGATGTTGCTCATCAATGATAGCCAAGCCTAATTTTTCAAACTGCACGGCATCTTGAAAAAGCGCATGCGTCCCAACAGCCAGCTGTGCTTGCCCGCTAGCGATGTCAGCTTGTGCTGCTTCTCTTACTTTTTTTGTTTGGCTACCCGTTAACCAAGCGATTTCAATCCCCAGTGGCGATAGCCATGTCACAAACTTTTTATAGTGCTGCTCTGCCAAAATTTCGGTTGGCGCCATCAATGCCACTTGCCAACCACACTCAATCGCCTGCAATGCGGCCATACAAGCGACGATGGTTTTTCCGCTCCCCACATCCCCCTGTAATAAACGCTGCATTGGATGTGACTGCGTTAAATCTAAACTAATTTCTTGCGTCACTTTCTGCTGTGCTTGCGTCAACTGGAATGGCAGTTGATCTAATAATTGTTTAATTAAGCTAGTAGATGGCGCCATTGCCGGCGCATCAACACTTCGCCGCTTGGCATAATGCTTCCGCATAGATAGTTGCTGAGCCAGCAGCTCATCATAGGCCAGCCGCTGCCACGTTGGTGTCGTTCGGTTTTCCAATGCGCTTAAATCAGCTGTTGGCTCCGGATAGTGCAGTGCTTGAATGCTGTCTTCAAAGCTAGGTAAATTGAGTGCCTCATAAGCAAACGCTGGCAGCGTTTCTAGAAACATCTCGGGCTGCAGAATGGTCTGTATTGCTTTGCGTATTGCTGGCTGGGTTAAACCAGCCGTGGTTGGGTAAATCGGTGTTAACGCTTCATTCACTGCAGTAGCATCACTGGCTGCCTTGCATTGCGGATGCACCATTTCATAACCAAAAAAACCGTTTCTCACCTCACCATAAACACGCAGTTTCTTGCCAACCTTCAACGCATTAATTTGGCTTGGGTAAAAGTGTAAGAAACGTAAAGTCAGTTGCCCACTCGCATCAGCAATCCTTGCAACCAATGCTTTCCGTGGCTTGTAGGTCACTTCAGCGTGCACGATTTCACCTTGTATTTGCGCCGAGTCGCCTAAGCGCAAGTCTCGAATGGACACAATGCGGGTTTCATCAATATACCGAAGTGGTAAATGCAGCAATAAATCTTGCTGGCTCACAATCCCTAGCTTGGCGAGATTTTTGATGAGCGGTTTAGAAAAGGACTTAATTGCTGCTAATTCCATCGCGGCCGCTCACTAACAATGGTGCATCTTAATTAAACGATTTCCATCACCGCATCTGCCTCTACCAAAGCATCTTTAGGTAAAGATGCAACGCCAACCGCTGCGCGCGCTGGATAAGGCTCGCTGAAGTATTCAGCCATGATGCTGTTCACCAGCGTAAAGTGACTTAAATCTGTTAAAAACACGTTCAGCTTCACGATATCATTCATAGAGCCACCTGCCGCTTTTGTCACAGCCGTAAGATTATCAAATACACGACGCACTTGTGCCTCTATGCCATCTACCAACTCCATTTTCTCTGGATCCAAGCCAATTTGGCCTGACAAATATACGGTAGACCCGACTTTAACGGCTTGTGAGTAAGTACCTATTGCCGCTGGTGCGTGTGCTGTTTGAATAATTTCTTTACTTGCCATGATGCCCTCTATAAATGAAAAACGACTTATTGTATTTTGTGTTCTCTCTGACCACCTTTAACGCGATTAATACGCACCACTTCAGGAATTTTGCGCAAATTACGAATCAGCTCGGCCAAATGCACCCGGTGGTGTACTTGAACGGTAAAGTTAACCGTGGTGTATTGACTGCCATCAGGCTCTTCAGCACTCACATTATCGATGTTTGAACCTGCATCTGAAATACCGGCTGCAATTTTAGCCAGCATCCCTCTTTGATTCACCACAACAATATGCAGCTTCACTCTGAACATCTCTTTATCATCAGCATCCCACTCTACATCCAACCACTTATCTGGATCGAGTTTGAATTTGCTAATCGCCGTGCAGTCGTGGGTATGAATCACAAGGCCTCTATCTTTATTAATAAAGCCTAAAATTGGGTCACCTGGAATAGGGCTGCAACATTGTGCAAACTGCACAGCCATGCCCT
>SPJO01000059.1 GCA_006844635.1 Methylophilaceae bacterium
GTGAATTGGCACAATTTGACAGTCCAGAAATCTGTTATAGCCAACCAACCAACCGCTTTGTTGCACAGTTTTTAGGGGAGGCCAGTTTTTTGTCTGGCCAACGTAAAGTAGATAGCAATATGGTCAGCACCCACCTAGGTGAAGCGCCTACGGAAACAGCCAATACATATGGTGATGTTGATTTGTTGTTAAGGCCCGATGATGTGTCGATACGACCAGATGAAAATGGGCAAGGTACGGTCATGTGGCGCCGTTACGAAGGTAGCGCATGGCTATATGCCGTTAAAACGGATCAAGGCAATACGATTAAAATACGCAGCAGTCACGAGAATATCATCAACGAAGATCAGCGCGTTGCGCTTGAGATTACGACCACGCATCCACTGGCTGTGTTTCCCCGTAGTTAAGTATAAAGAAAAACGCCCCAATCTTTCGAAAGGGGCGTTTTGTTTGGTGGTGAAAGAGGGACTTGAACCCTCGACCCCAGCATTATGAATGCTGTGCTCTAACCAGCTGAGCTACATCACCATGTAAACTTTTAATGTTCTGTGTTGCTTCAAATTCAGCAAGCCCGCAATTCTAGTGTTTTCAAGCGAGATTGTCAAAGTAAAAACGCTGTTTTTTCTAGCAGATTGCTCTAATTAAAAAAGCAAAAGTGAGACTAGGCAGCTAGGAGTGAGGGACGCAGGCAGTACAATTAGTACGACAAGGACCGAGTGACGAAGCTAACGACGTATCACTGACGATTTTTTTGATTGGGCTAGACGTTGAAGCGGAAGAGGACAACATCCCCATCCTCCATCACATACTCCTTACCCTCCAAGCGCATTTTCCCAGCCTCTTGTGCACCTTTATGGCCTTTGTTATCGACAAAGTCTTGGTAGGCCGTCACTTCTGCGCGGATAAAGCCACGTTCAAAGTCGGTATGAATCACACCAGCTGCTTGTGGGGCTGTGAAGCCTTTTTTAATGGTCCATGCACGTACTTCCTTCACGCCGGCAGTAAAGTAGGTTTGTAGGCCCAGCAAATCGTATGCAGCGCGGATAACGCGGTTAAGGCCTGGCTCTTCTTGACCCAGCTCTTCTAGGAATAAAATTTTGTCTTCTTCGTCTAGCATGGCAATCTCACCCTCGACTTTTGCACAGATGCAAACGACAGGTGCGCCTTCTGTTTTGCCTAGCTCAACGACTTTGTCTAGATAGGGGTTGTTTTCAAAGCCTGATTCATCGACATTGGCAAGGTACATCACTGGTTTCACGGTGATGAGGCACAGTGGTTTAACCAATTGTGTTTCGTCTTCATCTAAATCTAGGGTGCGAACAGGTGCCCCAGTATCTAAGTGCGTCTGTATTTTTTCGCATAGAGCAGTGAGTGCTTTTGCATCCTTATCCCCAGACTTGGCTTTTTTGCTTTCGCGTTGCAGTGTTTTTTCAACCGTTTCCATGTCGGCTAGCGCAAGCTCAGTGTTAATCACTTCAATATCTGCTAGTGGGTCAACCTTGCCAGATACATGCACTACATTGCCATCATCAAAGCAGCGGACAACATGGGCGATAGCGTCGGTTTCACGAATGTTGGCGAGGAATTTATTACCAAGGCCTTCACCTTTAGATGCGCCGGCGACTAAACCTGCAATGTCGACAAATTCAACGATGGCGGGTTGTGTTGCCTCTGGTACGACAAGGTCGATAATCGGTTGCATGCGCGGGTCTGGGACTTCAACAATACCAACGTTAGGTTCAATGGTGCAGAAAGGGTAGTTTTCTGCGGCAATGCCTGCCTTGGTTATGGCGTTAAATAAGGTTGATTTTCCTACATTTGGCAGGCCGACGATTCCACACTTCATTGTTTTTCCGATTGATTAACGTTAATAGCGTATTTTAACCGACAATAGCCTGAATATATAACTGAAAAATGACATGGCTCATTTGAAGTGAGCCACCTAGTTTTAGGTAGTGCGCGGAGTTTTGTTTTTAGTGAGTATTCTATATGATGGAGCAACTCGCATGGAGAGAGGGCTCTGCCTGTGGAAAAAGAAAAAGTCATCAACAAAAGAAGAATACGACATTGGTATGAGCTGTTGCCATGGCTATTCATGCTTATTGCGTTGCCAGTGTGCTATTTTATCTGGCATTCAGCGCAGACTTACCAATTCGACGCTGGCAAACAACAGTTTCATCACCATGTTAATGCGGCTTCGCAACGATTAACAAATGAAGTTGGGCACTATACCCATGCGTTATATGGTGTGAGAAGCTTGTTTGATTCGTCACAGTTTGTTTCTGAAGATGAGTTTAAACTGTTTGTGCACGAGATGTTGAACTCCAATTTCTCATATGGTTTACGCCAAGTGGGTTTTATCAAGCAGAATGACAATCCTGAATCTGCGGCTGTAACTTATGTTGCCTCAAAGCAGCCTGTGGCAGATGCTGTTACTAAGATAGAGTCTGGCAACTATGCCAACTTAAGAAAAGTCTTAGCCGCGGCGGCAGAAGCAAACCAGCCGCTCTTATCTAAATCCATTAGTTTAAATCAAGCGCATGATGATGAGTTGGCCATTGTCTTGCCTGTTTATTCTGAGCCATTGCATGTACTACCTCATCAGCAGGCAAGCAATCAGCCAGGGAGTGAAAGTCGAACGGTTAAAGGCTGGGTGTTTGCTAATTTGGATATGCATGCCATTTTTAATGCCAGCTTAGCAGGGGCATCAGCAACTGGCACCGAAATAAGATACGCTATTTATGAAAAACAAACGGCAAGCCCTGATAAGTTGCTATATGAAAATACCGTTAAGCCTAGTGATGAAAGTGTTTATTCAGAAACATCAATCGTTACATTTAATGGGAAAAGTTGGACACTGTTTGCGCAGTCTTTGCGCCCATTTGAAAACAAGTTTGGTATTAGCTTGGCTTCAAATGCAAGGAGTGCTGGTTTAATCGCACTGTTTGTCACGCTTGCTATATCCAGTATCTTATTTTTATTGGTTAGTAGGCTACGCGCTTACGATGCATTAAAGCAAGCGAATAAACAGCTAAGGTTGAATGATGAACGCTGGCAGTTTGCACTAGAGGGTTCGGGTGACGGTATTTGGGATTGGGATATCGAAAACGACCATATTGAATATTCTAAGCGTTGGAAGCAAATTTTTGGTTTTGGAGAAAATGAGCTTGATGGTACAGCAACAGAGTGGGAGGGCTTATTGCATCCAGATGACCGCCAATTGACGCTTGATATGTTGAAGACTTATTTGCAAGAAGAATCTGATAGCTACTCTTTGGAGTATCGGTTGAAGTGTAAAGATGGTGGTTGGAAGTGGGTGTTATCAAGAGGGATGGTCGTCACTAGGGATAAGCAAGGTAAGGCGATACGCATGGTTGGTACGCATACTGATATTTCTCAGCTAAAAGAAACAGAAGAGCAAATATGGCAACATGCCAATTATGATCATCTCACCAACTTACCTAATCGGCGCATGTTGTATGCACAGTTAGAGCGAGAAATTGAGCAGGCAAAAAGGGCTAACAATTATTTGGCTTTGTTGTTTTTAGATTTAGATGGTTTTAAGGAAGTGAATGATGGTTTGGGTCATGACCAAGGTGATGTGTTACTGCAGCAAACGGCTAAGCGCTTAACTAAGTGCACTTATGCACAAGATGTTGTGGCTAGGTTGGGGGGTGATGAGTTTATTATCTTAATTCCTGATATAGAGGAAAATGAGCTCAAACATCTAGAGTTTATCGCACAAAAAGTATTAAGCACACTAGCCACGCCGTTTGAATTGAAACAACAGAAAGCCTTTGTGACTGCCAGTATTGGTATTGTCATTTACCCGAATGACGCGACGACAATTGGTGGTTTGATTAAAAACGTAGATCAGGCGATGTATGCATCTAAAGCAAGGGGTGGCAATTGCTTTACTTACTTCACGTCGCGGATGCAAGAAGAGGCGCTGAATAGAATGCAGCTATCAAATGATTTACGGACAGCATTAGAGAAGCACGAACTTTTTGTTGAATATCAGCCAATTGTTGAGTTGAACTCTGGTGATATTTATAAAGCAGAAGCCTTGTTGCGCTGGCAGCATAGTGAAAGAGGGTTAATTGGTCCAGATGAGTTTATTCCAATTGCTGAAGATACGCGGTTGATCAATGAAATTGGCTCTTGGGTGTTTATGCAAGCCATTGGGCAATGCCAACGTTGGCGAATGGAGATAGATGCGCGCTTTGAAATTAGTGTGAATAAATCGGCCGTACAATTTATGAATGCGGATCCTCAACACTCGGCGTGGTTAAAACAATTGTCAGCAACACCTACTGAGAAGCATATGATTACAGTGGAAATTACGGAAAGCTTATTGTTAGAGCAGACGGGTCAAGTTGGCGACAGGTTGCATGAATATCGAAAAAAAGGTGTAGAAGTGGCTTTAGATGACTTTGGTACAGGCTATTCATCCTTAGCTTATTTACGAAAGTTTGAAATAGATTATCTAAAGATCGATCGCTCATTTGTGGCTAATATTGAAAATAGCAAAGAGGATCAGTTGTTATGTAAGGCCATTATTGAAATGGCGCATAGCTTAGGTATTCGGGTGATTGCTGAGGGCGTAGAAACCAAAGCGCAGCGGGATATTCTGTGGGCTGCAAATTGTGACTATGGACAAGGCTTTTATTTCTCTAAGTCCTTGCATTCATCAGATTTTGAAGCGTACGTCAGCGATAAAGCTGGCGCTTAATAGTAGAACGGCTAAAGTCGGTACCTACTTTTTCGTGTGCAAGGCAAGCATGGCTTTATCGAAGTCGCCATTCATCAACGCATCAATGACTTTGCTGCTGTCGTATAAACTATCATCAATGGCTTTTTGCTCATCTTTTGTTGGTGCTTTCAGAACGTAATTAACGACTGCATGTTTATCACCTGGGTGGTCGATGCCTACTCGTAAGCGCCAGTAGTCTTTTGTGCCGAGCGCAGCGTGAATATCACGCAAGCCATTGTGACCGCCATGACCGCCGCCAAACTTTAACTTAGTTTGTCCAGCAGGCAGGTCTAACTCATCATGAATAACCAAAATCTCTGCTGGTTTAATTTTGTAATAGTTAGCCATGGCGGCAACCGATTTGCCACTGGCATTCATAAAGGTGGTTGGCTTTAATAGCCATTTGTCGTTGCTAGGGTTGAGCTTGCCAGTAATGCCAAACATTTTGGCATCCATGCTTAATTGGCTATTGCTTTGCTCGGCAATTAAATCTACCCACCAGAAGCCAGCATTGTGGCGTGTGGCGGTATATTTATCGCCTGGGTTGCCTAAGCCTACAAATAATTTAATTGCGCTAGTCATTGTTTTAGCTTACTACTTAATTACTTTCTGTGCATCATGTGTGAGCGGCAATAAAAAACGCGCGCTCTATCACTAGAGCACGCGTTGTTTTGTCGCTTAGTGATTATTCAGCATCACCTTCGGCTGCTGAATCATCTCCTTCGCCTTCAGCTACTTCACCTTCTTCTGTAGCTGCTGTCGTTTCTTCTACTTCAGCTGCTGCACGTGGTTTGTTGATAGAGCTTACTGCTGGGTCAGCACCATGCGCTAGTTGTACAAACTCAACATTATCAGGCAGTTTGATTTCTGATAAGTGGATAGAGTCGCCTAGTTCAAGGTTACCTAAATCAACTTCGATAAACTCTGGCAATTCTTTCGGTAAGCAGCTTACTTCTGCTTCATTCAAGATGTGACCAACAATACCGCCACCTGTTTTAACGCCAGGACATGTATCAGCGTTAACAAAGTGGAATGGCACTTTAACGTGAATCTTCTCAGTTGCAGAAACACGTTGGAAGTCAACGTGTTGAATTGTGTTACGCACTGGGTGTAATTGGTAATCACGTAATAGCACATCTTCTTTTTTACCATCAATTTCTAAGTTTAGAATCGATGCATGGAACGCTTCATGACGAAACTCCATAAATAATTCTTTGTGGTCAAAAAGTAGTGGGATTGCATCTGCTTCACCACCATAAACAACACCTGGTACTTTACCTTCGCGACGTAGGCGGCGGCTCGCACTCGTACCTTTTACGTCACGTTGGACTGCTTTAATATTAATACTCATTTTATTACTCCTAAAATGTACTACATCAAAATCTGTTATCCGCGACCAGATAACAGGGAAAATTTATTCTGTGAATAAAGAAGAAACGGATTCTTCTTGGCTAATGCGTTTAATGGTTTCTGCTAGTAGTGCAGCGGCACTGAGTTGACGAATTTTGCTACTCGCTGCTGCATCATCTTTTAGCGGAATTGTATTAGTTACTACCAACTCATCAAGTTCAGAGGCAGTAATGTTTTCTACTGCATTACCCGATAAAATCGGGTGTGTTGCGTAGGCGACTACTTTTTTAGCACCTTTTTCTTTTAGGGCGGCAGCGGCTTCACACAGTGTATTCGCTGTGTCGACCATGTCATCCATAATTACACAAGTACGACCTTCTACTTCACCAATAATATTCATGACTTTGGCAACGTTTGGTTTTGGACGTCGTTTGTCGATAATGGCTAAATCTTCACCAATATATTTTGCCGCAGCGCGTGCTCTAACCACACCACCAACATCTGGTGACACTACCACGACGTTGTCATGCTTTTGTGCAATCACGTCATCTAGTAATAGTGGCGTACCGTAAATATTGTCGACTGGAATATCAAAGAAGCCTTGAATCTGGTCGGCATGTAAATCCATTGTCAGCAGGCGGTTAACACCAACGCTTGTTAGCATGTTAGCAACGACTTTTGCCGTAATCGCAACACGGGCTGAACGTGGGCGACGGTCTTGTCTTGAATAGCCTAAATATGGGATGGCGGCTGTAATACGGCCAGCAGATGAGCGTCGTAACGCATCAATCATCACCATGACTTCCATCAAACTGTCATTAGTCGGGTGGCAGGTCGGTTGTAAAACAAATACATCACGCCCGCGGACGTTTTCCAGTATTTCTAGCATAATCTCGCCGTCTGAAAAACGACCAACATCTGCACGACCTAAAGGAATACCAAGACTAGACGCTACTTCTTGCGCTAATACAGGATTCGCATTTCCTGTGAATACCATCATGTTGCTATTCCTTGCCACATGCACCCTTTATAAAATTAAAAAGCGTGTAAATCGATTAATCTACACGCTTTTGACTATTGAAATCTGGCTGAGGAGGAAGGATTCGAACCTTCGCATGCATGGATCAAAACCATGTGCCTTAACCAACTTGGCGACTCCCCAAAAACTCTTACTGTAACTGGATTACATTCGTTATTTTACTAAATCATACAAAGGATGGCGATCTAAACTTTTTGCAACAAAGCCTGTTGTATTGCTTGGCTTTTTCGCAAAAATATCATTTGCCTTTGTTAACGAATCTACCGCTACAAAAACAGATGCACCTGAACCACTCATGCGGGCTTTACCAAATTGATTAAGCCATTTAAGGGTGTCTGCAACTGCTGAAAATTCTTCACAAACGACCGCTTCTAAGTCATTTTTAAACAACTGAGCATTGGTGCCGTTTGAAAAGTCCGCTATTTTCAATGTTTTCGTGTCTTTTGTCAATCCAGAATGTGCAAATATTTTAGCGGTTGAGACATGGTCGGGCGGTGTTAAAACAACAAAGTACTGTGATGGCAATGTGATTGGGCTCAGAATCTCCCCAATTCCTTCGGCCCAAGCATTTTGGCCAAAGATAAAAATGGGCACATCTGCACCCAGTTGTAGACCAATCTTGATGAGTTGCTCACGTGTGAGTTGTAAATCCCATAAGTGATTTAAGGCCAGCAATACGGTAGCAGCATTTGAGCTGCCACCACCAAGCCCACCACCCATCGGGATTTTTTTGTCGACCGCGATGTTAGCGCCCAGCTGGCAACCAGTGGCTTGCTGAAGTGCTTTGGCTGCGCGGATGCAAAGGTCGTCTTGTTCAGGGACTCCTGCGATATCTTTTGCGCGCTTAATTTCACCGTCGTTGGTTGTTTTAATCTGCACGACATCAGCATAGTCCAGTAGCTGGAAAACGCTTTGTAAATTGTGGTAACCATCTGCACGCTGCCCAGTAATATGTAAGAACAGATTAATCTTTGCAGGAGCGAAAAAAGGTTGGAAGTCAGACATAGCGCGACAGGCAATAGGCTATTGAGGTGCTGACAATAAGTCTGCCCATTTGTCAGAGATGAGCTTGATGGTCATTTTGTCATTCTTTAATGTGACTTTTCTAGGTAAAAAGTAACCTGCATGTTCGGCATAATCCTTATAGTGAATATCCCAGCCATTTTGCTGCATTGTTTCAATCCTGCCATATTGATCCCATTGCACCAAATTGACCAACCCTGTGTTACTGGGTTTGCCAAGCAACCAATAGCTCAAGCCTGAAAGTGGCAACCTAAACCCTAAGGTTTCTTGCGTGAGTGTTTCGGCATCTTGAGCTTCAAGTGTTTTTTGGCTGTTGTCAGTCAGTTTTACGCTAGTTGGCGTTTTCGTGATGTTGGCAACCTTGCCCCCAATAGGGGAGTAGACATCGATGTTATCTTTTTCAGGAGTATGTTGCCAATGTAGGCGTGCTGAATGGTTCTTCGGTTTTGTGATGATGGCGAGTCGACCTTTCATTAGAAAGTGCTCGATGTTGCTAACCTGCTTTATATGTTGCTGATGCAACTTTGATGGACTGATATTGCTAGTTGGGCTGCTAGGCTTCGTGGCAGTTGTTGTACAACCACTTAGGTAAAGAGCGACTATCGATAAGCACAGCACTAGTGTGCGTCTACGAGATAAAAGCATATTAGTTTTAGTTATTGGTTGAATTTATTAGAAGTGCTGACCAGTGTGTTATTTTCTGGGAAGTTTTTTAATGCGGTGTCCCAAATTTTTCGTGCTTCCTCTTGTCTGCCTTGTTTCCATAATACCTCACCTAAATGTGCAGAAATTTCTGGGTCTGCTTGGATGTCATGGGCTTTTTGTAAGTGGTTAATAGCAGCAGCATAATTACCTAAGCGGTACTCCACCCAACCCAAGCTATCCATAATGTAATGATCACCTGGCGCTAATTTAATAGCTGTCTCAATCAGTGTTTTTGCCTCAATCAGGTTAATGTTGCGGTCAGCATAAGAATAGCCTAGCGCATTGTAAGCAGCCGCATAATCTGGTTGCAGTTGAATAACTTTGCGTAGCTCTTTTTCCATTTCATCTATTTTGCCAATGCGCTCGGCAGCCATCGCGTAGTCATAAAGCAACTGCGGGGTATTAGGTACAGAATTGACAGTCTTCTTAATCAGTTCGTAAGCATCTTCATGACGCTTATCTTGTGCGAGCATAGCGGCTTGTGTTTGCACAACAACTAAGCGTTGTTCATTCGTCAGATCTTTAACGTTGTCGAGCATGCTGATGGCAGCATCAAGGTTTTTTGTGCGAGCGATAACATCTGCTGTAGATAGTTTTGCTTCTAAGTAATGTTTGTTACCTGTGGGTACTTTGTCAAACCACTCGATGGCTTTTTTACTATTCTTCTTTTTATCCGCTGTACGGCCTATGTAAATATAGAGTTGTTCTGGGTCATGAAACCCAAAGTCCAATGCTTGTTGCAAATACTTTTCCGCCATATCGAGTTCATTAGCTTCATAAGATAACAAGCCCACAACCGCATTGATTTCAGCATTGCCTTTTGCACTATCTGTTAATTTAATAAATTCAGCTTTCGCTTCTTTGTTCCGCTTTTGATTCACCAATAGCTTAGCGTAGTTCATGCGGACGCCGTTCGATTTCGGGTGCTTGCCAAGGAAGTTTTGATAGAAAGTAATGGCTGCGTCAGGCGATTCTTTTGCTAGGATTTGACCTTGCATTTGTGCGGCAGGCTCCCAGCCTGGTTTGATTTCATCGGCTCTGGTTAATGCTGCTTTTGCCGCTGCTTTGTCATCTGCCAACCAAGCAGCTCTTGCTAAAGCAAAGCTTGCTTCTACAGAGTTGGGATAGGGCTGTGCTAACTCTTGCACGATTTGATACATGGCCTTTTTATCTTCTTGCTTATTCAGCAGGTCGTTAATCAGTAAGAAGCCATGCGCGCGCATTTTTTCTTTAGCCAATAGTTTTTTGATATGCGGTACAGCACTTTTTACATCACCTGAAGCAATCAGCATTTGGCTGGATGCTTGCTGAGCTTCAACTGAATCTGGATCTAGCTTTGCCCATAACGTCGCTGCTTCTAGTGCCAAATTTCTTTGACGAGCAAAAGCAGCTGACCTTGTTGCGCGTTCAGCAAGACGTGGGTCTTGTGTTTTTTTAGCTAAATCTAGGAATAACTGACTAGCCAAAGATAAGTCACCTCGTTGGCCTGCTATTTCGCCAAGTAAGTATTTGTAAACAAACTCTGCGTTTGTCTTTTTAATCTCTGCTTCGGCTTTAGCATGGCTGATGCCTGCAAAGCTGAAAACAAGGGCTAACAATAGTAATTTAATTTTTATCATTTAATTATTTATCCAGTGCGTATGACTAACTCTAGTTTAGTCCGTGACAGTTTGCACAAGTTCATCCATAATTAAGGGTTGGTATAATATCAGCCCCTAAAATAGGGAAACATTAAACATACTATATCTTTTTGCATGAAACTTATCCAGTAATTTAGTTTCAGATGGCACTAGATTCTTAATGAAGTAAGAACTTATGAGTGATTTTACAGTAGAAGCAATTGAGCTAACGCGACTCTATGGCGGCCGGGCGGCTGTCAGCGAAGTCAGCTTTAACCTTGCCAGAGGTCAGGTGCTAGGTTTTCTAGGGCCAAACGGTGCAGGTAAGTCAACGACCATGAAAATGTTGACCGGTAACTTGGCGCCTAGTCTTGGTAGCGTGAAGATTTGCGGCATCGATATGATCGAAAATCCAAAAGAGGCAAAAAAACTCATTGGTTATTTGCCAGAGATGCGGCCGTTATATAAAGAGTTTACGGTTGATGAGTATTTGACCATTGCCGCCCGCTTGCATAATGTGCCGGGTAAGCAGATTAAAAAAGCAGTCGAGACAGCCAAAGCACGTTGTGGCTTGGGTCATATGAGTAAACGCTTAATTGAAAACCTGTCGAATGGTTATCAGCAGCGCGTTGGTATCGCACAAGCCATCATTCATAATCCAACCGTCGTGATTTTAGATGAGCCGACCGTGGGTCTTGACCCGATTCAAATCCGAGATATCCGGACGTTGATTAAAGAGATTGGCCAAGAGCATAGTGTGATTGTGTCGACGCATATTCTGCCTGAGGTGGAAATGGTTTGTGACCATGTGCAAATTATTGACCAAGGCAAGCTTGTGTTTAATGGTGATATTGATGTGCTTAAACGCCAGCGGATGGGTAATAAACTATTACTTGGATTTAACAATATGCCGGAGGTTGCTGCGGTTGCCAAAATTAAAGGTGTTGCTGAAGTTGAACTGACCGAAGAAAACATGATGCGAGTCGCGGTTGCCGAAGGAGAGACGCCGCATGAATCGATTGTGAAGGCTTCTGTTAGAAATGGTTGGGGTTTGTATCAAATTGCACCAGATCAAACGAGTTTAGAAGATGTGTTTGTGCAGCTGACCTATCAAGACGGTGAGTCAGCCGCCGAAGAAACCGCAGCATAGCGTTGGGTAGAGGATTTTAAGATGGTTATTAGTATTGCACGAAAAGAATTAAAGAGTATGTTCTCATCGCCAATGGGCTGGATTATTTTGGCGTTATTAATGTTTGCATTTGGGACTTATTACCTCAATGGCATCAACAATTACTTTGAAGTGATGTCGGGTGCTATTCGCCCTGCAGAACGCGTTGGGGTGACACAGTTTGTTGGTCAAACCGTGTATGGTTTAGCCTCGTTTTTAATGCTGTTTGCGGTGCCATTACTCTCAATGCGCTTGATTTCAGAGGAACGTCGGAATCAAACATTGCCATTTCTATTTAGCGCACCTTTGTCACTGATTGAAATTGTCGTGGGCAAGTTTTTAGGCTTGGTCGCTTTTTTAAGTATTTTGATTCTTTATATCGGTGTGATGTTGTCGACGCTTAACTTGTGGTCGGATATTGATTTTGGCTATATTTTGTCAAACTCTTTAGGCCTGTTTTTGTTATTGGCTAGCTTCTCTGCATTAGGCTTATATTTTTCCAGCTTAACGTCCCAGCCTGTTGTGGCTGCCATTCTCAGCTTTATTGCGTTATTTGTCCTGATGATTCTCGACCGTTTCTTTGCGGGTGACCCCAGTAGTACAATGGCGCAGTTATCTTTCATGAAACACTTTCAATCATTTGCTGTTGGCTTAATCGATACAGCAGATATTTTGTATTTTGTTTTATTTATTATTACTTTTTTAATTCTAACGATTCGTCGATTAGATGCAGACCGTTTAAGAGGCTAGTCAGGTTCCAGTATGAAAATGAATCGCAATTTAAAGCTCCAAATGTTGGCGCAAAGCTGGTTGTTCGTCATCCTGTTTTTATTATTAATCTTTATTTTAGGATATTTGGCCCATCAATATCGCTATGCACAAGATGTGACACAGGCAAACCGGAATATCCTGACGCAAGGCAGTATTGATGTATTGAAGCAAATGAAAGACCCCGTCAATATTACGGTGTTTGCGACGAATGATGACCCGACCCGAGGCGATAACTTCCGTAAAGGCATGATTGACTTCATTGCACGTTATCAGCGCTCTAAAAGTGATATCAACCTGACATTTATCAACCCAACAGAAGAGCCAAAACTCGCGCAAGAGGCAAACATTAAGCAAGATGGTGAGTTGGTTGTTGAATACAATAAACGCACAGAGCATATTTTCCCGCCAATTGTTGAACAAGATATGACTAACCTTTTGGTGCGCTTGTCTCGGACCAATACGAAGCCGATTATGTTTTTGGATGGGCATGGTGAGCGCCATTTGCAAGGGGTGAAGAATCATGATTTGGGTGAGTTCGGTAAACAGTTAGAAACAAAAGGCTTTAAATTTGCCAACCCAGATTTAACTATTGCGCAAGCGGTACCAACGAATGGTGCCATGTTGGTGATCGCCAGCCCACAAGTGAATGTGAGCGATGTTGAGGCGAAAAAAATCAAAGCCTATATTGAAGCGGGTGGCAATCTGCTATGGCTGTTAGATGATGATAATTTCCACGGTTTAGAAGAGGTGGCTGACTACCTAGGCATCAAGGTGTCGCCAGGGATTGCTGTGGACATGACAGCAGCACAATACGGTGCAGATGCGAAAGTCGCTTTTGCTAGCTTATATGGTGATCATGCCATTACGCGTAACTTCCAATTACGTACTTTGTTCCCGGAAGCCAGAGAGGTCGATGCGAAAGCTTCTTACGACTTCGGTTGGAAGGTCGGTCGCTTAGTTGAAGTGGCACCCAATGGTTGGTTAGAGTCAACGAAAATAGAACCTGGCGTTAAAAACCAGAAGGTAGCATTTGACGAGAAAGAAGATAAACGTGGGCCAATTAATATTGGTGTCGCTTTAGAGCGTACTTACGGTAAAAAAGGTCAACGTGTGGTGGTGATGGGTAATGCCAATTTCTTATCCAACACCTTTATCACCAACGGTGGTAATCGAGATTTTGGCATTAATATCATTAACTGGCTGGCTGGCGATGACGAGTTAATCACCATACAGCCGATGTTGTTGAAAGATGCGAATGTCACGATTCCTGCGACGGATACAGGCCGTGCTGTTGCTTGGACGGTGTTTCATGCCTTCCAATTCTTTATTCCAATTGGATTCTTTGCTGCAGGCATTTGGTTCTGGTGGAGACGCAAGAAAGCATAAGCTTCCGCATATGAGTAAAAAGAAATAAGGCGAGCAATGAAAAATAGATGGGTATTGAATTTAGTTTTATTGGCATTGATTGGCGGCTTGGTAGCATTCTTGTATCTGCGGCCAGAAGCAGAAGTAGAGGATGTATCAAAATACGAAGTCTCTCAATTAAAACTGGCTGGCATTCATGCGGTAAAAGCTGAGTTCCCGGCAAAAGCACCCGTTACTTTTGAGAAGGTAGATGGTTACTGGCATATGCTTACGCCATATAAATCGCGTGCGGATCAAATCTCAGTGCAGCGGATATTAGCTGTGATTGCCGCGACGAGCGAATATAAATTTCCAACCACAGACTTGGCTAAATATGGCTTAGATAACCCGCTGGTGAAGGTGACCTTATCACGTGATGTAGGCGAAGAAGTATTCTATTTTGGCACCTATAATACGGTGACAAATCAGCAGTATGTTTCGTATCAAGATGGTGTGTATTTGTTAGATGTTAATTATGCAGAAGCAGCAGAGACACAGCCAATTGAAATGGTCGATAAAAACATTTTAGCGCCGTCAGAAGCAAAAGCGTTAACGGGTTTTGATTATGGCCATTTAGAGCAGTGGGAAGAGGTTGATCTGAATGTCGATATTGTTGACGGGCAATGGAAAACAAACCTAGCTGAGGCCAAGTTAACGCAAAATGATATGAATGAGTGGTTGGAGTTTAGTTGGAAGCAAAACCCAGCGAAGTCAGTTGAAGTTTATACGCCAGATCGCCAACAAACATACCCATCTTTCAAAGTGAAACTGAGTAATGGTAAGACTATTCACTTCGATAAGCATATGGAGTCTCCAGAGCTCTTGCTCGCACGCCCTGATGAAGGTTTAATCTATCATTTTGCAAATGATGTTGGTTTCAATATGTTAAATCCGCCGCTTAACAATAAGTAATCAATGTATGCCTGAGTTGCCAGAGGTTGAAGTCACGCGGCAAGGGCTGTTGCCGTTGCTTAATCAAACGGTCAAGCAGGTGGTAGTGCGCAATGCCTCTTTACGGTGGCCGATTCCGGCACATTTGCCACAGACATTAGCGAATCAACGGTTGTTACATTTAAACCGGCGCGCTAAGTATATTCTTGCCGAGTTTGAAAATGGCACCTTGTTAATTCACCTTGGCATGTCTGGGCATATTAGTTTGTTAGATAGAAACTACCCACCAGAGAAGCACGATCATTTTGATATCCAATTTAAGGGCGAGCAAGTGCTGCGTCTGAATGACCCAAGACGCTTCGGCGCGGTCTTATGGGCAGGTGAATTCCCCTATGAGCACGCACTATTGAGTAAGCTTGGACCTGAGCCGATGGATGATGCATTCAGTGCGCAATATTTGCTTGCGCAAATCCAATCTCGCAAAGCACCGATTAAAAATGTCATTATGGATGCGCATGTGGTGGTAGGGGTCGGTAATATTTATGCGAGCGAGTCTTTATTTCGTGCACGGATTAATCCGCAACGACCAGCCAATCAACTACGGTTGGCACAAGGCAAGCGGCTGGTGAGTGAAATCAAAGCGACCCTGGCAGATGCATTAGAGGCAGGGGGGAGCAGCTTACAAGACTTTAAAGCCGTGAATGGAAAATCTGGTTATTTCCAACAGTCTTATTTTGTTTATGGCCGTACAGATAAGCCCTGCAAGGTTTGTGAACGGCCTGTTCAATGTATTCGTTTGGGCCAGCGCTCAACGTTTTATTGTCAACACTGTCAACGCTAAAAAAGCGAATGACGAAAGTGAAAGCTTATAAAGCTTCTCTCACTTTTGCTGATTTATTAGACTTGAATTTCGACCTTCTTTTGTCTTTTTCGGATGCTGATTTTGCAGAGTGGCTGCGTACAAGATTGCGGCCAGCTTTCTTCGCTCGGTACATCGCCGTATCCGCATTATTCAGGATTTCATCGATAGATTCGCCGATGTCTGCCACACCAAAGCTGGCGGTGATTGGGATATCTTTGCGAGAATAAACAACAGGTGTTGATGCAATCAGTTCTCTAATTTTCTCGGCTGTTACTACGGCTTCATCTAAGGTTGTGTTAGGTAGGAGCATCGCAAACTCTTCACCACCAAAACGGCAACTAATATCCGATCTTCTTAACTTGTTTCTTAATAGCTCGGCAACATGTTGTAGCGCGGCATCGCCACCCGCATGACCAAACTCATCATTGATTTTTTTAAAGTGATCAACATCAAACATCACGATGCTAGCAGGCAACTCTTTTTTATAGCATTGTTTTAATAAGCTTGGCGCCGTGTCAAAAAACGCACGGCGATTGTTTAAGCCAGTCAATACATCGGTGCGCGCAGATATTTCTGCATTTCGAATCGACTGTTCAAGATCATAAGCCAACTCTAAATTGCCATTAATCATTTTTTGGAAAATGTGGCTAGTAGAAATGCAAGATAAAAACATAAAACAAGCGGCAATGCCGACCCATAGTGTTTCCATTTCACCGTGGGTGAGTAAGACGGTAATGATAGGAATCAGTGCCATACAAATCGTGCCAATTTGTACATAGCGAATATAGCCATACCAAGAGATTGCAGCTGCTGCTAAGCCAATTGAAAAGACACTAACGATGAATATTGAAGCAAGATTATCTTCTGGGGTGATAATCAGAATGCCGATACTCCAAGTTAGAAATAGTGCAAATAGAGAAATGGAAAATGGCTTTTCCCATTTTAAAATATCTTTACCGACTGGATTCTTTTTCTTGAAACTGGCGATGAGTGAAATACGAATAATGCCAAGCGTTATTGTGACTGAAAGCCATATTTTCAGAGCTTGATGGTCAGCGGAAGACCATAATGCGCAGACGAGAAAAAATGCTGCAAAGCCACTTAGGACTGCGGGCACAAAGCTGTTGATATACAAAAGCCTGATTTTCTCTGTTAAAACATGTTGCTTTTTTTCTTCCACTGTTCTGCC
>SPJO01000062.1 GCA_006844635.1 Methylophilaceae bacterium
ACATTGGTGAATGTTGGGTGCTGTAGTGTGTGCTGATTCACTTCACACCAACCACCAGCATCAGCTAATGGGCTTTCGCTAACAACAGTTGGTGCAACTTGTGGTGGCACAACATGAATAATGTCAAAAGATTTCTCCACCTGTGTTACATTGCCATCAGCATCTTTTATGTCAAACCAAGCCGTTTTTGTTTTTCCATCAATCTTCACTAAATTTGACGTGAAAACTAATTTTGCTCGATATTTATTAACATACTGCATTAAAGGCTCAACGTAAGTTTTTACGCCAAACAAGCCTGGTGTTGCAAGGTTAAATTCAATATCCATTTGATTTAGATTACCGCGTTTAAACCAGTGGTCACCAGATAAGTACATCGCTTTTTGTGGGGCGCCTGCGCATTTAATTGGCATTGGTGGTTGTGTGAAAAGCACCTTACCATGTTCAATCGAAGAGATAAGCTCCCATGTGTAGGGGGCTAAATCGTAACGATAGTTAGAGGTAACGCCATTTTTTCCTAAAGTTTCAGTTAACCCTTCAATTTTTTCCCACGCAAGTCTTAGTCCTGTACCTACAATAAGTTGTTCGTAGTGTACGGTAGACCCATCCGATAATGTGACGCTGTTTTGTTCTGGATCTATCTTCTCTGCAGATTCTTTAACCCATGTTGCGCCATTCGGGATAACTGACTTTGTCGGGCGGACGGTGTCTTTTGCTTTGAAGGCACCACCTCCAACGAGCGTGAATGCTGGTTGATAATAATGCATTTCACTTGGTTCTATAATCACGACATCAAGATTTGGTTGGCGCTTTAGAATGCTTGCGGCAACACCAATGCCAGCTGATCCACCACCGATGATTAAAACTTCACATTCTGTTTTTGAATTTGTATTAGCCATTCGCTATTCCTGAAATTTAAGTTAATAAATATTGTGATTACTTCGGACAGAGTAGCTTTAAATATACGCATTATTAAGGTTAAATGACTGTTTGACGGAAGTTGGAAATTACTGATACCTATGCAGTGCACCAGTCGCAACCCTAGACATCAATGCTCATCGCTCTCATTAAAAAGTTATTCTATACTAATTACTATAAACGTTTGAAAAAGTTTACATATACGTACTAATACGCTGTCTAGCTGTGGCTATTTCGAATAGTCTAGCTAGTCATTAGTGGACTAAAAGGTAAAGCTAGTAAAATGTTATTTCCGCAACCTTCTATGGCCTAATCAATAGTAGTTTAATATGTCATCTCCAAACTCAGTAAACGCAACAAACAATCTGTTAAAAACGCTAGTACCAAGCTGGATATTTGAGTACAAAAAAGACTGGTTTTATGGTGATTTAGTTGCAGGCATTATTGTGACGATTATGCTTATTCCACAAAGCTTAGCTTATGCATTAATAGCCGGACTACCACCAGAAGTTGGGTTGTACGCAAGCATTTTGCCTTTAGTGGCTTATGCGCTTTTTGGGTCAAGCATGACTTTAGCAGTAGGGCCTGTTGCTGTGGCCTCATTGATGACGGCGAGTGCTTTAGTGCCACTGGCTGTTGCTGGTACCGAACTGTATGTCACACTGGCTGTTCAATTAGCATTCTTGTCTGGCATGCTGTATTTAATACTCGGCTTTTTAAGATTTGGCTTCTTGGCACACTTGCTAAGCCATCCTGTTGTGAGTGGATTTATCAGTGGGTCAGCAATATTAATAGCCATCGGGCAACTTAAGCACATTTTAGGTGTAAAAATTGCGCATTTAAATGTTGTTGAAACGGTCATGGCTTTATGGGATGCATTGCCTCAGACTAACAGCGTAACGTTAATGATTGGGTTAGGCACCATCGCCTTTTTGTACTTATCCAAAACATTACTGCCATCCTTTTTAGGTCTATTAGGTGTTGAGAAAAAGCCAGCGGATATGGTGAGTAAGCTAGCACCAATGGTAGTGGTTGTTACATCCATCATATTAGTGACTCAGTTAGATTTGCATGTGAATAATGGCGTTAATATTGTGGGGTATGTACCTAGTGGCATACCTGATATTCATTACACATTACCTAGCTGGAGTATGTTGGAATCACTTTGGTTACCTGCATTACTGATTAGTGTTGTTGGTTTTGTAGAAAGTGTTTCTGTTGGGCAGTCACTGGCCATTAAAAGGCAACAAAAAATTAACTTAAATCGAGAGCTTTACGGTTTAGGTGCCGCCAATGTGGCGAGTGCTTTTTCTGGGGGGTACCCAGTCACTGGTGGCTTTTCTCGTTCTGTGGTTAACTTTAGCGCGGGTGCTAATACACCATTAGCTGGTGTAGTTTCAGCTGTATTTATGATGCTGGTCCTTATATGGTTTACTGATAGTTTTTCAAACCTCCCGCAAGCCGTTCTCGCTGGAACAATTATTGTCGCCGTGCTCGGGTTAGCTGATTTCTCTATTTTAAAAAAGACTTGGCCATTTGATAAGGCAGATGCTGTTGCATTTATGCTTACATTCCTCGGACTTATTGCATTCGGTGTTGAGAAAGGCATTTTAATTGGTGTTGTATTTTCATTGGGATCGTATTTTTGGCGTGCAAGTCATCCACATATTGCAGTAGTGGGGAGAATTGCCGGGACTGAGCACTTTAGGAATGTAGAGAGGCATCAAGTAGAAACGCATTCAACAGTACTGACGCTACGAGTAGATGAAAGTTTGTTTTTTGGTAATGTGCAAGAAGTGGAAGATATAATTCATACAAAAATTGCAAGCAACCCAGCATTAACAGACATCTTGTTACTGATGTCTGCTGTTAATCGAATTGACTCTACTGCATTGATGGTACTCAACGATATTAATCGCGCACTTAGGAATTCACATAAAAAATTACACTTGGCAGAAGTGAAGGGCCCTGTTCTAGACACATTGAAGCATACAGATTTTTTTAAAGCGCTTACAGGGAAGTGTTTCTTAAGTGGGCACGAAGCCTATAACGAGTTAACAACAGGGTTAACGAGTAAAACTAATTAGAAAGGTAAGATTCGACATGGTTGAAACAACTACGCTAGCTAACACCAAGGAACCAGTGGTTAAGTCTTTTTTTGATAGCGAAACTTCAACAATTACTCACGTTATTTATGAAGAGGCAGGGAGTGAGTGTGCCATTGTGGATTCAGTGATGGAATTCAACCCTAAGTCTGGGAAGCTGACCACTAATTCGGCTGACCAAGTTATTGATTTTGTAAGAAGTCAAGACTTAAAAACGCAATGGCTATTAGAAACACATGCACATGCTGATCATATATCTGCAGCGCCTTATTTGCGAGAACATTTAGGTGGGTTAATTGGTATTGGTGAGGACATTAAAAAAGTACAGCATGTGTTTAAAAAGGTATTCAACTTAGAAGAGCGGTTTAATGCTGATGGGGAGCAGTTTGATTACTTATTTTCAGCGGATGAGATATTTTATATCGGCAATCTGAAGGTGAGGGCGATGCATGTACCTGGGCATACCCCTGCTGATATGGCTTATGTGGTTGAAGACAGAATGGCCTTTGTGGGCGATACTTTATTTATGCCTGATGTCGGCACTGCTAGGTGCGACTTTCCTGGAGGCGATGCACACATTTTATATCAGTCGGTACAAAAGCTATTTAGCATGCCTGGAGAAACGCGTTTATTTCTTTGTCATGATTATCCGCCTGAAGGACGTGGCCCAGTTTGGGAAACAACAGTGGAAGAGCAGCGTAAACATAATATACAAATTAATGAAAGTATTAGTGAGGCGGACTTTGTCAATAAGAGAACGGCAAGAGATGCAACGTTAGAAATGCCTACCTTAATATTACCTTCCATTCAAATTAACATTCAAGCTGGTAAGTTACCTGAGGCAGAAGATAACGGTACAAAGTATTTGAAAATACCGATTAATGCGCTTTAGCGTTGCTTGAAACTCTTCTTTATCACTTACCCGTTTATTTTTGTTGAATAAATCGTGTTATAAAATGTCGGCTTATCAATTAAGCTATTGATATTGCTATATTAATAAGAATTAAATGTATATCTTCCCATTCATGATTTCACATCATCATTATTTGCTTAAATAGGTAGTTTTACGCTAGAACTACGCCTTCATAACCGTTAACCTTCACACAACTAGATTACTAATGTAATTAATGAAGAGGCGATGGTCATGAGAGATAGAAAAACAGACGAAGCCAACTGCTTTTGTGCAGCAGTAACAGGTGAGTTAGCGGGATGGACTACCGTCACTGTGATTCATGCCGTATAGAGTGAGTCTTAAGTTAAGCAGTTTAGTGTAAGCGTTAGAGAGAATCAGGAATTTAAAGGCAATTAGCATGGATGATCGTAATAAAAAAACTGGGCGTATTCAGTCTGCTCCTGAAAATTTTTTGGATGCTGACTTAGCACACGAAATTACGACGAAAGGGCTTAATCCAGAACGTCGAAGCTTTATGCTTAAAAGCTTCCTGGCCGCTAGTGCAGCAATTGCTAGCGGTTCTGCATTTGCAGGTAAGGCAAAGTCGGCCGGTGATCCAAACATCTTAAATCTACCTGAGCATTCAACGACATTAGGTAAACCTGTCACGGCTAATCCATATGGTGTGCCATCAAAATACGAAACAAACTTACTGCGGCGCGAGTCGCCAGGTCTAACGCGGGTTTCTGCGGCATCTGTTTCATTTGCGCCATTACAAGGGCTTTTCGGCATCATCACACCAAGCGGTCTCCATTTCGAGCGTCACCATCAAGGTTGGCACGATATCGACCCGAGCAAGCACCGGTTTATGATTAACGGTTTAGTGAAAAATCCTAAAGTTTATACGATGGATGATTTGATGCGCTTACCTAGCGTATCACGCATGCACTTTATCGAATGTGGTGCTAACTCTGCGATGGAATGGGGTAATAATGCCGTGCCTACCGTGCAATATACACATGGAATGCTGAGCTGTAGTGAGTTCACCGGTGTACCGCTATCTGTCTTGTTAGATGACTGTGGTTACGATAAGAAAAAAGGCAAGTTCGTACTGGCAGAAGGCAGTGATGGCTCAGGAATGACACGAACAGTACCGATTGATCAAGCCTTAGATGACGTTATCGTGGCTTGGGCAATGAATGGTGAGATGCTGCGACCTGAAAATGGTTATCCATTGCGCTTAGTTGTGCCAGGGGTGCAAGGCGTTTCTTGGGTTAAGTGGCTACGTAGAATCGAAGTGGGTGATAAACCTTACGCCACTAAAGATGAAGCTGTGCACTATATTGATTTAATGCCTGATGGACAATATCGTCAGTACACCTCTATACAAGAATGTAAATCAGTCATTACCTCTCCGTCAGCAGGGCAAGTATTGCTTGATAAAGGCTTCTACAATATTACCGGCCTTGCTTGGTCTGGTCGGGGCAAAATTAAGCGTGTCGATGTTTCTGTTGATGGTGGCAAGAATTGGAAAAAAGCACGGCTTGAATCACCTGACCTGCCTAAGTGTTTGAGAAGGTTTAACTTTGATTGGGTTTGGGATGGGTCTCCAGCCATATTGCAATCAAGAGCAATTGATGAAACCGGTTACGTGCAACCAAAAATTAACGAACTTAGAGAAGTGCGTGGCACCAGATCTATCTATCATAACAATGCAATTCAGTCATGGAAGTTAGCAGCATCAGGAGAGTTATCTAATGTTCAAACGTATTAACCTTTTCTTAGCTGTCGTCGCTTCAATGGCATTAAGCGTTAGTGTATATGCAGACGCTTATACAAACATAGGGCGTGCTGCGACAGCAGAGGAGATAGCAGCCTGGGATATTGATGTGCGCCCAGATTTCAAAGGCTTGCCTGCAGGTTCTGGTAGTGTAGAAGAAGGCGAAGAACTTTGGGAAGAAAAATGTGCTTCGTGCCATGGCGTTTTCGGTGAGTCAAATGAGGTCTTTACACCGATTGTTGGGGGCATAAGTGAGGGCGATGTTAAAGCTGGTCGCGTAGCTAATTTAGTGGGAAATAGACAGCCGCAAAAAACAACGATTATGAAGGTAGCAACAATTTCCACCTTGTGGGACTATATTAATCGTGCAATGCCTTGGACGGCACCTAAGTCATTGAAACCTGATGAGGTTTATGCGGCGACAGCCTACATTTTGAGTTTGTCTGGTGTTATTCCGGAAGACTTTACGCTATCAGATAAGAATATTGCAGAAGTACAGAAGCTAATGCCCAATAGAAATGGCATGAGTTTGAAGCACGGACTAAGAACAGTAGACGGTAAGCCTGATGTTCACAGTAAAGCGTGTATGAAAAACTGTAAAACAACTGGAAAATTAACATCGACTTTCCCGGTGTCAGCTAGAAATACACATGGCAATATTCAGCAGCAAAACCGGACTTTTGGTGCAGTACGCGGGATTGATACGACGCAACCGCCCGCTAAGACGCTTAAAGAGACGCAAGAGAGATTGAAGCTAGCGGCAACAGAGAAAAAAGGTAGTGCTAAAGCTAAAGGCGACATGTTAAGCGTGGCCAAGAAGAACAATTGCCTGACTTGCCATGGCGTGAAAAATAAAATTGTTGGTCCTAGCTTTAATGATATAGCCACTAAGTATAAAGATGTTAAAAATGCTAATGTCACACTAGAAGGCAAAGTTAAAAAAGGAACCAGTGGTACTTGGGGCGACATTCCAATGCCAGCACAATCCGCAAGTGATCGTGATATAAAAGCATTAGTTAATTGGATTTTAAAAGGAAACTAAGATGATAAATCGAAATGCAATGAAAGATACTGTTGAAAACAAAGAGGAAGTCATGGATATAAACGTAAGCAAAAGGAATTTTTTACGATTAAGCTCAGCATTGGGTTTGGCAGCATTTGTTGGATTATATAAATCTGGCGATGTCTTCGCAGCTGAATGGAAAGAAAGCGAGTTTACGGCTGACAATCTAAAAGCGGCGATGACGTCTATCGGTGCTGAAGGTTACACAATGTCTGGCGATGTGGTGGTTGATAGTGCAGAAATCGCTGAAAATGGTGCTGTTGTGCCAGTTCGAGTCAAGAGTGCGATTCCGAATACAGAGTATATGGCAGTGTTGGTTGAGAAAAACCCTAACCCATTAGCAACGGCTTTTAATATTCCAGAAGGGACGGAAGCCAACGTTAAAACACGGATTAAAATGGGTGAAACTTCAAATGTATTTGCTGTTGTAAAAGCAGATGGCAAATGGTTTGCTGCAAAAAAAGAAATTAAAGTAACACTTGGCGGCTGCGGCGGTTAAGACCTTAACATTTAATTAAATTAGCAAGAAAGTAGGAGAGAATTATGGCTAAGCCAATGCGCATTCGTGCAAAATTAAAAGGTGACCATGTTGAAGCAAAGATACTAATTCAACATGATATGGAAACAGGTCTACGTAAAGGTTCTGACGGTGCAAAAATTCCGGCACATTTTATTAAAACCTTAACTGTAAAGTATGAAGATAAAGTCGTGCTCGATACCGTAATGGGTATTGCTGTTTCAAAGGATCCATTTTTATCATTTAAATTTAAAGGTGGAGAAAAGGGCGGCAAGCTGACAGTAACATGGGTAGATAACTCAGGTGACACTAGAACAGATACAACGGCCGTTAAGTAGCGTTTAGTATTTTATGATTTAAGAGTTGCAACAATAAAGGGGAGAGGCATGAGGCTTATAGGGCAAGCAATTTTGTTAGCATTAACGATGCAACTGACGGTTAGCGCATTCGCAGATGACGCTGAAGATAATGACATCTACGCAGAGTTTTTAGAGGATGGAAACCCTGCGGAATTTAGTGAGATTAATGGCGAGGAACTGTGGAAGACCAAGGCAGGCCCGAATAATGTGTCTCTTGAGCAATGTGATTTGGGAAAAGGGCCTGGTGTCGTAGAAGGTGCTTATGTTGAATTGCCTAGGTACTTTAGTGACGTGAATAAAGTCATGGACTTAGAACAAAGATTGATTCACTGCCGTATGACTCTCCAGGGTCTGACGCAAGAGGAAGCAACAAAACAACCTTTTAGTAAGCCTGGTAAAGCATCTGATATTGAGCCGCTAGTGGCTTATATCACCGCTGCATCCAAAGGGATGAAAATGGCGGTGAAGCTTGAGCATCCGATGGAAAAAGAAGCCTACGAGATTGGTAAAAAGTTATTCTTTCATCGAGCTGGTTCACATGACTTCGGTTGCGTTACCTGCCACTCAGCAGATAACAAAAGGATTCGTTTGCAAAATCTACCGAACCTCTTAGACAAAAAACAAGCGCAAAAAGTCTATGCGACATGGCCAGCCTATAGGTTGTCACAAGGTGAAGTAAGATCAATGCAGCATCGTCTCAGAAGCTGCATTAGACAACAGCGCTTCCCAAATCCGAAATATGCATCTGATGCGATTACCGCATTAACAATGTATCTTGCAAAAAGTGCTGATGGCGCTGTTTATGCTGCCCCTGCAATTAAACGCTAAAGGAATTAACATGAAAAAATTAATGGTATTAATAGCGACGATTGCAGCAGCGGGCTGCAGTAGCTCTACAGTAGAAAAAGACTATGACGCTGAAGTGGTTAGATTAATTAACTCAGATTTTAAATCAAAAGGCTCAGTGCAGATTGAGAAATTTGTACAACAAGACGAAGTGCAGAAGCTTTGTAGTCAAGATGGGGAGCTGTCGCAAGATGCACTTGCTTCTATCAGAGACAGTCAGATGAAAACGGTTAAATACCCAGCTGATGATCAATATTTAGGTGACTGGGAAAAAGGCATCAAAATAGCGAATAACGGAAAAGGTGGTCAGTTCTCAGACAAGCCGGGTTCTGTTAGTGGCGGTAACTGTTTCGGTTGCCATCAGATTACTAAAGAAGAGGTCGCCTTTGGTACGATGGGTCCTTCACTCTATCAGTATGGAAAGCTGCGTGGAAATAGCAAAGAAATCTATCAATACACATGGGCTAAAATTTACAATGCTCAAGCATCAATCGCCTGCTCCAATATGCCCCGATTTGGGCACGCTGGCATCTTAACTGAAGAGCAAATTAAAGACCTCATGGCCTTGCTATTAGACCCAGAGTCTCCAACGAATAAATAATAAGAGCACATACAAAAGTTACGTAATGAAAGTTGGAATTAAGTGTCACTAAGTAGACGAGAGTTTTTACAAATGATGGGTGTTGCCGCAGCAAGTGGCATGATGTTAAATTCAAAAAGTCTGTTAGCGCAGCCATCTGTAGAGAAACTCTACGATATTCCAAAATTCGGCAATGTGCATTTTTTACACTTTACTGACTGCCATGCACAGCTTAACCCAATTTACTTTCGCGAGCCGACGGTCAACCTAGGGGTTGGTGATGCCTTAGGTAAACCGCCACATTTAGTTGGAGAGCACTTATTGAAGTATGTTGGCGTCAAGCCGCATACGCCCGAAGCACACGCCTTTACAGCGCTTAACTTCGAAGAGGCAGCAAAAACGTATGGCAAGGTCGGTGGTTTTTCCCATTTAGCCACACTAGTTAAACGCATGAAAGCGAGTCGACCAGGGGCGTTATTGCTCGATGGTGGTGATACATGGCAAGGTTCTGGGACAGCGTTATGGACTAAAGGGCAAGATATGGTCGACGCCTGTCTAGAGTTAGGTGTTGATGTGATGACTGCACATTGGGAAATGACCTATGGTGATAAACGCGTACAAGAGATTGTAGAAAATGACTTCAAAGATCGCGTTGATTTTGTTGCACAAAATGTAAAAACGCTAGACTTTGAAGATCCTGTCTTTGAACCATATACCCTGAAAGAAATGAACGGCGTGAAAGTGGCGGTCATCGGCCAAGCTTTCCCGTATACCCCAATTGCGCATCCGCGTCACTTTGTCGCCGATTGGTCATTTGGCATACAAGAAGAGCGGATGCAAGAAATGGTTGATGAAGCGCGTTCTAAGGGTGCTAAAGTCGTTGTTGTGCTCTCTCATAATGGTATGGATACCGATATCAAGTTGGCTTCTAGAGTGCGTGGCATTGATGCCATCATGGGTGGTCATACACATGATGCAATGCCTAAACCGCTCATCGTTGACAATGCCGGCGGGAAGACCATCGTGACGAATGCAGGCAGTAATAGTAAATTTCTAGGCGTGTTGGATTTTGACGTGGTTAACGGAGAGGTTAAAGAGTTTAAATATCGATTGCTACCAGTCTTTTGTCACTTCCTACCAGCAGATCCTGATATGGATAAACTCATTACAAAAGTACGTGCCCCATATGAATCAAAGCTAAATGAAAAATTAGGTGTGACAGCTGACACGCTTTATCGCAGAGGTAATTTCAACGGTACTTATGATCAGTTAATTGTCGATGCATTAATGGATGTCAAAGGCGCTGAGATCGCGTTCTCACCAGGCTTCCGTTGGGGAACCTCGCTATTACCAAATACCGATATCCTCATGGAGCACTTGATGGATCAAACAGCGACAACCTACTCGCATAGCACGCTTAGCGAGATAAAAGGTGGTCAAATAAAAGCAATCATGGAAGATGTTGCTGATAACTTGTTTAATCCAGATCCTTATTATCAACAAGGCGGGGATATGGTTAGAGTCGGCGGGATGCAGTATGCCATCGAACCTAATGCGAAGGTTGGTTCACGCATTCAGGATATGAGGCTAAACGGCAAACTAATTGACGATAACAAGACCTATAAGGTGGCTGGCTGGGCGCCGGTCGCAGAAGGTGCTAGCGGTGAACCTGTGTGGGATGTTGTTGCGACATGGATAAAAGACAAAAAAACAATCCCTTCAATTAAACCAAACGTGCCGCGTGTTATTGGTATGGATGGTAATCCTGGTTTCATCTCTTAAAACAAGGACTAACCTTGATGAAGCATTATCAATTAGTTATATCAGTATTATTTTTCACAATCATTATTGGTCCAGCGCACAGTGCAGAACCTAGCTTTACTATTAAACAGTTAACGCCTGAGACAGCATTAAAAGCAGCCCAGGCTGGCTTGAAAAAATGCAGAGACTTAGGTTATCAAGCCACGGTTGCTATTGTAGACAGAGCTGGCAATACGCAAGTCTTGTTAAGAGATCAATTGGCAGGAACACATACCATTGAAGCTGCTAACAATAAAGCATGGACTGCCGTTAGTTTTAAAACGAATACAACGCTCTTAGCAAAAAATACGCAAAGTGGAGAGGAATCAAGTGGTATTCGAAATGTATCTAAAGTGCTAGCGATTGGCGGGGGCATCCCTATTGATACTGGCGGTGTTCTATATGGTGCTGTAGGGGTGTCTGGTGCGCCGAGTGGACTTGAGGACGATCACTGTGCAAAAGCAGCTATCGATGCCATTAAAATTGATTTAGAGTTTGATTGAATCTAAGTTAAAAGGTGGCCTACCTTAACTAAAATAACCGTTTCTTGCTCCGTAAAAGGGTTGTGCTGGCTCATGTGTGGGTTGCGTAACCAAGTGCCCGCGGGGTATCGTCCATGCTCATCAATAAACTCACCTGAAATAACATAGATTTCCTCACCACCGAAATGCGTGTGCGGTTGAAAATGCTCATTAGCTGGCCACTTAACTAAAGCGACATGTTCATTTTCAAATGCATGCAAGGGCATGACTTGTAAATTACCTTGACCAGCTAACCATGGTGTTTTTTCTGTATCAATACATATTCTTGAGTTGTCTTGAGGTGAAAATTGGTTTAATTTGACAAAAAGAATGCACCCCTTCTTGCTATAAGGTGCATGCTCGGACCCTGGAGGGTTTCTAATATAGCTTCCTTTTTTATAGTGTCCTGAATTGTCAGAGAAGGTTCCATCTAATACCAGAATTTCCTCTCCATTAGGGTGTGCATGGTAGTTAAACGATGCACCAGGTTTGTATTGCACAAGACTGGTCGCATGGCCTTCCTCTTCTTGCGCACGCTCAAGTCTCTTTCTTAAAACACCATGCTGTGGTGAGGCCTCCCAATCACACTCATTGGTATTAATGCTGATAGATTGATTTAAATCCATATTAATCTTCATTGGTTAACCTTTAGTCAGTTTCTACATGGAAAGAAAACGATAAGTTAACCAAAAACCGCGCTATGTTCTAGTGTGTTTTTACGTATAGAGCACTGTGCGCTGCTAATTACGTAGTTTGCACCTATAAACCGTAATTATACGGATAGTAATTATCCTGCCGAACGTTAAAGTGTATGTAACATTTTTGATACCTTTGGCTAACAGCGCTAAGGGAAGAAACATGAAATGTAAAAAACAATAACTCGAATCAATACGCTGTTTTGTATTGCTAACGTTAGAAATTATATTAACTATTACATGAGGATTGGGAGCAGGGATATGAAAAATAAAATTTTAGTAGCAACTATAGCTGCATTGTTTATTCCGGCAGCACAGGCAACAACATACGGTACAGATGTTAACAACACATTATTACCAGCAACAGGTGGTATGGCAGGTGCGAGTATTGCACATACGGTCGAAGGCGCAGCTGCAGTTTTTGGCAATCCAGCCAACTTAACGCAGTATAAAGAGGGGACCACCTTTACTTTCGGAGCAACATTCTTTGATCCTGAAATAAAAGCTCAGCACGATGGTTCGTTAACTACAGTACCTTGGGAAGGCCACTCAAACGCCGATAAATATCTAGTTCCAACGATTTCTGTGACGCAAGGGTTGGCTGGGTTAGGTTTTGAGAATATCGTACTCGGGTTAGGTTTGACTGCTACGGGAGCAGGTTCAGATTTTAGGGACATCCCTGGCAGTCTGGGTGCTAATGGCGAACTATTGATTTTCATGGCAAATGTTGGTGCCGCTTACCAAGTGAATGAAAATTTATCTGTAGGCTTTATGGGTACTATAGGTAATGGTTATGCACAAGTTAGCTTGAACGGTAACAGTTCCTCAGCACATAACTATGGTGTCCGAGGGACTTTGGGTGTGACTTATGATATGGGTGCTACTAGCTTCGGTGCATACTATAGAAGTCCATTAAAAATCACCTATGAAGATTATATCTGGAAGGGTGATGCAGGTGGTGTCACATCACCAGGTTCAGGTGGTTTTTGGTCAGATGCTTGGCAGCAACCGCAAGAGTTTGCAGTTGGAATATCGAACCAAAGCTTAATGGGTGGTAATTTGCTTATTAACGCCGATGTTATCCATAAAGACTATTCAGGGTCATCGTTTTATAAAGACTTCTACCGGGATCAGACAGTATTTGCGCTAGGGGCTCAATTAACAACAGGTAAAGCTGATTGGCGCATGGGTTACAGTTATGCGAGAGACCCTCTCAAGAGAAATCTGGATACTGGCGTTATTGGGATTGGTAATAACACCGTTATTGGATCACCAATTGGTCCACTTCAAGTCACTGGTCCGATCGTCGAGTATTTCCAAGCAACTAACGCAGGCGCAATATGGGAACATAGCATATCCGCTGGGCTAGGTTATCAAGTTTTACCAATGCTTAGAATAGATGCACATGCGGCATATGCGCTAGAAAACGATGACAAGATTGGTATTTTGGAACATACCGAGGTAGAAGCATCTGCTTGGCAAGCTGGTGTAGGCTTTACCTGGGAATTTAAATAATTGTAACAACCAGTTTTATCGGAGAGTTTAATGGCTGAATCTGCAGTTGCTGTACTAATCGCTGAAGCAAAGCGTGAAATTGAAGAGTGTGATTTGTCGGCAACTGAGAAAGCCATGCAGCAACGCTCGCATCTGATTGTAGATGTGAGAGAGCCTGAGGAGTTTGCTAAAGGGCATCTTGAAGGCGCAATGAATGTGCCAAGAGGTGTCTTAGAGTTTAGAACAGATGCAAACTATCCAGGAGCGATAGAAAGCCTTACTGATAAGAATGCAAAAATAATTCTTTATTGTCGGTCTGGTGGGAGAAGTGCTTTAGCGGCACAATCACTATCGAAAATGGGCTATCAGTCCGTGGTTTCAATGGCTGGTGGGTTTATGGCTTGGGAAGAAGCCAACCTAGCAGTTAGTGATAGTTAGTACAGTCAAAATGTATTTGATTTTGTAGATGGTATATGTGTAAAGCAATTAATTATATGCGAAGCATATTTAGTTAAATGAAAGTAAGGAGATTTTGATATGAGTGTAAAGAAAAGCATAACGGCTTTGAAAAGAGTAACGCAGCTTACCGTTTTAGGTGTTGCCTTAAGTTTATCTGCACCTGCAGTTTATGCAGATGAAACAAGTTGTTCACCATTCACCCCACTAGTTAAAGGGCAAGAGGATTTTGTTTATGTGTGGACTTTAGGTGTTAAAGGAATGGGTAATGAATCAGACAAGTTGGTGACAGTCAGTACTAACCCAGATTCACCAGACTACGGCAAAGTGATTGCCCAAATTTCTGTTGGTGGTCGTGGTGAAGCACATCACATGGGGTTCACCGATGATCGTAAACACTTATGGGCAGGTGCTCTAGATAGTAATCATATTTACATCTTCGATGTTGCAACAAACCCTGCTAAACCAAGATGGGTTAAAACAATTAGAAACTTTGCACAGACAACAGGCCTTGTAGGGCCGCATACATTCTATGCTATGCCAGGCAGAATGGTCGTTCAAGCATTATCTAATACAAAAGATCACGGTGGTCGAACTGGCTTTGCTGTTTATAGCAATGATGCCGAGTTGATTACCACTGAAATGATGCCAACAACTGACGGTGGCGATGGATACGGTTATGACTTTGCTATTAATCCGAATAAAAATGTATTTTTAACAACTGGCTTTACTGGTTGGAACAACTACATGATGGATATTGGTAAATTGATTAAAGATCCAGAGGCGATGAAGCAGTTTGGTAATCGTGCTGTGATGTGGAATTATAAATCGATGAAGCCACAAAAAATATTTGAAACACCAGGCGCACCACTAGAAGCTAGATGGTCACATGGTGAAGGTCATAACTGGGCAGTTACAACAACAGCTTTAACATCTAAAGTGTATACATACATGCAAGATGATAGTGGCGAATGGCAGCAGTATGAAGCTGGCACAATCGGTGACCCATCTAAGATTCCATTGCCAGTTGATATCGCGATGACAGGAAATGGTAAAGATTTGTGGATTAACACATTTATGGATGGCACTACGCGTCTATGGGACATGAGTGACCCAAAAAATGGTAAAGAAGTCTATACCAAGAAAATTGGTAACCAAGTGAATATGGTGTCGCCAAGTTATGATGGTAAGCGTGTTTACTTTACAACTTCATTACTAGGTAACTGGGATATGAAGGGTGAGAAAAATGACCAATTCTTGAAAATGTATCACTGGGATGGTAAAGACCTTAAATTGGGTTTCGAAGTTGACTTCGAAAAATTGAAATTAGGTCGTGCTCACCATATGAAATTCCAAATGCGTGATTTGAAAATGCTTGAACCATTGAAAGCTTCAATGAGTTCAAAACTAAAATTCGCTAATAAGTAAGTTTCTCCAAAGTTTCTATCTGCTAAAGGGTATAACAGCAATATGAATAAAGCGGTAAATGTTGTTATATGTTTGATAGTACTTTCCTCCCTGTCTGTCTGGCTTTTTTATGGAGCAGCCAAAAGTAACCAAACAGAAAGTCAGACAGATTCTTTTTTGGAGGAGTCGAATGCGGTACCTTATGAAGTAAAAGCGGAAATGCCTGCACCTGGCACATACGAGTTGCATAAAATTGCTGCCATTCCAGAGTTAACAGTATTAAACTCAGCTGGCGAGCCGCAACCAATTAGTAAGTATACAAAAGGAAAAATTACTCTCTTAACTTTTTTCTATCAACGTTGTTCGGATGTGGATGGTTGTCCATATGCCATGGCGTTATTTCACCGAGTCAAAAGCAAATTAGATCGTGATGAATCGTTACGTGATCGAATGCGCTTTGTTCATATTAGCTTCGATCCTGCTAGAGATACGCCGCAAATGATGGCGGGCTTAGAAAAGAAAAATGATAAGTTATACAAAGATAAAGAAAGTTTCGATTGGAATTTCTTGACAACAGAGACAGTCGATAAATTATTACCTGTTATCGATGCTTTTGGTCAAAATGTTGATATTAATGTTAGCTCGCTAACTAATGAGAAAACAGTCGATTATTCCCACGTGTTAAAAATGTTCTTAATTGATGAAGAAGGTTACATCAGAGAGATATACTCGACCACTTATGTAAGCAAAAAGATGCTGCTAAATGATATTGAAACGCTGGCGCTAGCTAAATCTGAATGATTAGCGTAGCCTGCTAGTGTATAAATTAAAAAGACTTAAATAAAGTGTTTAAATTAATAAGTTTAATAGTCATTTTACTATTG
>SPJO01000061.1 GCA_006844635.1 Methylophilaceae bacterium
GTTCTGTGAAGCCATGATTGTCATGGCAGAGAAACTGGATATTGATATTATTGCGGAAGGCATTGAAACCCAAGTGCAGTTGGGTATGTTGTTAGAAGCGGGTTGTGACTTTGGTCAAGGTTACTTGATTGCCAAGCCGCTACCTGCCGCCGCATTCGAACGGATGCATAAAGAGCGTGACGTCGGTGGCTTTATGCTGAGCGCTTAATTAGGACTACTTCTTATCTCTTAAGTCCCAAACAGCATTTAACGCATTCACGCTATTCTCTAAGTTAACTTTGGCTTGCTCTTCTGCTGCTTTTGCTTGTTGTGCCTCTTGCCTCAGTTGATTGAGTTTCTCCTGCGCTTGTGCAACGTGTTTTTCTTGCACAGCAACACGTTGGTTAAGTGCTTCATGTGCTGATTTTTGTTTGTTATACGCTTGCCTAGCTTCATAGGCGTTTCTTTGCTCATTAGAAATATCTCTAGCCAGCGCTATGTTTGAGAAGCTACTAAGTAGTGTTGTGATGAGCAAAGCGCGTGTGATGGTTTTTGCGACTATCAATTTAATATTCCTATCCGTAAAGTTGTTTTTTAAAGTTTTAAATTAAATGTCAGGTTGAAACGTTAGTATGACGCAACGTTTAGTGCCTGCTTTTCACAATAAGTTCATGTAACAGTGAGTATCTTAATATAACTTTAATCAATCCGTCATATCAATCTTTGATAATTTCCTTAGCTTTATTAGCTAGCACAATACCCAACAATAACGTCAAGGAGATTTCATATGAGCAGTTCGTTACACCCTGATGGTAGGCTAAATCCGAGTGATAGTGTCACTAATGACAGTGATAACCTTTCAATACATGATTTAGTTGTTTCAAGACGTAATTTTTTAAAAGGAACACTAGGCGCAACAGCCGTCGCACTAACCGGAGGGTCAATGCTTGGCTGTCTTAGTGTTGATGCGCAAGCTAAACAAAAGACAAGCTATACTGGTACTGGAGAAATTGGGTTTACTTCAATCCCAGCAAATGTAATACCAATGACAGATGCGGTAACGGTGCCTCAGGGTTACACAGCAAAAACGTTAGTAGCTTGGGGAGACCCGATTAGAAAAAAAGTGCAAAAATGGAGTTCAGAAAATCCAATGACTGAAAAGGCTCAATTGCGCTCCTATGGTGCTCATACTGATGGAATGCATTACTTCCCAAGTACAAGAGGCAAGTATGGTAATAAGAATGGCATTCTAGTAACAAACAGTGAGTACGTTGATCCTGCATTGGTCAACGGTATTACACCTTCTTCTGCTTATAGCACAACCGAATTAACACTTGATATGGTGCGTGCGCAACAAGCCGCACATGGTGTTAATGTTATTCATATTGATCAGAATGAAAATAATTGGGAAATTGAACTTAAGTCACTCGTTAATCGACGGATAACCGGCAATACTCCATGCTTAATTAGTGGGCCAGCAGCACATGATCCAATGATGAAAACGGCTCAAGACAAGCGGGGCAGAAAAGTCCTTGGTACTTTAAATAACTGTGCGAATGGCTATACTCCATGGGGGACTTATTTAGCTTGCGAAGAAAATTTTAATGGCTATTTTGGAACAACTGACGAATCCTTTGAGCAAACTAACCATGAAAAACGTTATGGTGTGACTAACCGTGGCTTTGGCTACCGCTGGCACGAGGTGGATTCGCGCTTTGACGTTGCACAAAACCGTAATGAGCCAAACCGTTTTGGCTGGATTGTAGAAGTAGACCCAAGTAATAGGAGAGCAAGGCCTGTCAAACGCACTGCGCTAGGTCGTTTTAAGCACGAAAGTGCTGGCATGGCGATGGATGCAGACAAGCGTGTCGCTCTTTACATGGGTGATGATGAGCGTAATGAGTATGTTTACAAATTTGTTTGTAAGTATAAGTTCCGCAAAAGGAACCCACATAAACATGGTTATATGCTCGATCATGGCACATTGTATGTAGCAAAATTCCATGAAGATGGTACGGGTGAATGGGTCGCGCTAGTGCATGGTGAAAATGGTTTGACGGAGGAAAATGGCTTTGCTAGCCAAGCTGAAGTCGTGATTAAAGCTAGGCAAGCAGCAGACCGTGTCGGCGCAACGACAATGGACAGGCCTGAATGGACAGCGGTGCACCCTGAAACTGGTGAAGTCTACCTAACGCTGACTAATAACAAACGGCGCGGCAATACACCAGAATCAGCTCCTCAGCCTGATGGTACAGTGCCTGGCGGTGCAAGTAATCCGCCAGTCAATGCAGCAAATCCTCGCCCAGATAATGATTTTGGACATGTTATACGTTGGAGAGAAGAGGGTAATAAAGTCTCTGCAACAACGTTTAGCTGGGATATTTTTGTACAAGCTGGTGATCGAAATACAGCTAAAACATTAGGATCTAGTTACAACCCTGAAGAGTATGGCGGTCAAGAGGTTGGTTATTTTGGAAATATTCAAGGTGATGACTTTGGTGCGCCAGACGGATTATGGGTTGATCAAGATGGACGTCTATGGATTCAAACAGACCAAGCAGGTAACGCAGAGGGAGATTGGGTTAATATTGGCGGTAATAGCATGATGTGTGCTGATCCTGAGACAGGTGAAATACGCCGTTTTTTAACAGCACCTCCGCATGCGGAAGTCACTGGCATTACAGCCACACCCGATGGTAAAACAATGTTTATTGGAATCCAACATCCTGGGGAAGATTGGGATGAGGGGTATACTGATAACTCAACTTGGCCTGATAGTGGTGTTAATGGGGAAACTAAACAGTCTGCTAATAAGCCGCGTTCAGGTGTCGTTGTGATTACAAAAGACGATGGTGGTGTAATCGGTACCTAATGTAGCTGTGAGTACATGAAAAAAGCCTCACAGCAATGTGAGGCTTTTTGGTATTTGGCTCCCCAACCTGGGCTCGAACCAGGGACACATGGATTAACAGTCCATTGCTCTACCAACTGAGCTATTGGGGAATCGAGAGTACTGCTTTAGCAGTTAACTAACGAAGGCGTGATAATACTGGCTATGCGCTTGTTGGTCAATATCCAAAATGCATATTTATACTGAATTTTTTAAAACGGTATAAATTTTATGATGCCAATGCTTTTTCAATGCGGTCTAGGGCTTCAGTTAAGTTTTCCATGCTGGTGGCAAATGACACACGGAAATAGCCTTCAGCACCAAAAGCTGAGCCTGGCACAACTGCAACATCAAACCCTTCAATGAGGTAGTCAGCAAAAGCCATATCGGTTGCTTCCGCTATTTTGCCTGATTGATGTAAACGACTAATCGCTTCACGTGCATCAGGGAATGCATAGAACGCGCCTCCTGCTTTTAAACAACTTAGGCCTGGCATGGCGTTAAAACGATCTACCACATAAGTATGACGCTCTTTAAATGCATCAAGCATTGGGGTAATGCAAGATTGGGGGCCTTCAAGCGCAGCTTGTGCGGCGACTTGTGAAATGGACGTTGGGTTACTGGTTGATTGGCTCTGTAATTTACCCATGGCTTTAATAATGTCTAATGGACCTGCAGCATAACCAATCCGCCAGCCAGTCATTGAGTAAGCTTTTGATACGCCGTTTAATACAATGCAGCGGTCTTTCAATGCTGGGGTTGCATTTAAAATATTGTAGAACTTGTCGCCAGTTAAGTTGACGTGCTCATACATATCATCTGTTGCGACGAGTACATGTGGATGTTTAAGTAACACTTCACCCAAGGCTTTTAGCTCTGTTAAGTTGTACGCGGCGCCTGTTGGATTAGAAGGGGAGTTAAACATCACCAGTTTTGTTTTTGGCGTGATAGCGGCTTCTAGCTGTTCAGGGAGTAATTTAAAGCCTTGTTCAATGCCGCATTCAACAATCACAGGCTTGGCTTCAGCAACAAGTGCAATATCGGCATAACTCACCCAGTATGGTGCTGGGACAATGACTTCATCGCCTGCATTTAACACGGCTAAGCAGAGGTTGAAAATGGTTTGCTTACCACCGACGCCGACAATGACTTCATTTACAGCGTATTCGAGATCGTTATCTTTTTTAAACTTCTCGACAATGGCTTTTTTTAAGCCTGGGATGCCTGTCACTGGAGTGTATTTGGTAAAGCCCGCATCAATGGCTGCTTTTGCGGCATCTTTGATATGTTGGGGCGTATCAAAATCAGGCTCGCCTGCCGCTAAGCCAATAATAGGGCGGCCTTCTGCTTTGTATTTCCCTGCTTTTGCTGTAATGGCTAAAGTAGGGGATTCTTTAATGCTGAGCACTCGTTTTGATAGAGTTGGCTGAGATGATGAGTTTGCCAAAATGCGCTTTCCTTCATGCAAGATATTAATAATGGTTATATAGCCTACATTTTACGCAAAAATTACCTTTTTAGGTTGGCTCTATCAACGGCAAAGATAAAAAATATTAATAATGGATATGCATTAGCATGCTTGTATGCATTCAATATGTGCTTTGTATTGGTCGCCGTACTCTTGGTCAATGCTTGATAGCTTGCGATAGATACGATCCATTTCTGTTTGGTCGCCACGTTTTTTGGCTAAGTTGCCAATCTTAAATAAGACATCAATATTACCTGTGTCGAAAGAAAGCGACTTTTGATAATACTCATTGGCTAACGCGGGCTTGTCCATTTTCTCTTGGCTAACGGCTAGTGCTAACCAAGCTTCTGGGCTTTCTGGCTCAGCTTTTGTCCACTTCTCTGCCACCTGTTCAAGTGCTGGCCAGTCGTAACGAGACTCCGGCACGGCTGCTTGCATATAGAACGGTTTCTTATCTTCATCTTCTTCCCAGAGTGCTTTGCCAGCAATCGGTAGTTTTTCGAGATAAGGTAAATCACGCATGGTTGCTATCCATTCAACAGGCAATGCAAAATGAATGCTGCCGCCTCTGCCAGCTGTTTTAAAGGTGTTAATGCCAACTAAGCGGCCATCTAAATCAAATAGGCCGCTACCGCTAGCCCCTAATAAAAACTTAGCATTAGTGCGGATGACATTGCCGGGGTTGCCTGCATACAAGCCATGGACATTGCCTGTTGAGGTCAATGGTGCTGGTGACCCGCTAGAGTGGCCAATACCGGCGACTTCTTGGCCACGTTGTAAGGTGCTGCTTTTGCCTATTTTGACAGGCTTGAATGGTAGGTTTTCTGCCGTCACCAAACATAGGTCATTCCAAGTGTCAGCCCTAACTGTTGTAATAGGGTAGGAGTCTTGACCTCTGGCGATCCATGGTTCTTTGGTTGTGCGTAATATATGACAATTAGTAATCACCTCATTCGGTGCAACAACGACGCCTGAGCCGTAAGCTAAGCCGCCCGTTTCATTAAAACCCCGAATCATCACTACACTAAAATAAGATTCTATTAATGCTTGTTTGTCGTAGGCATAACTGGGTGTCACGCCTAGTATGAACGTACAAAAAAGAAGTACTAGTCGCATGTTGTTGCCCCTGTGTGATGTGATTATTTATTGTCGTAATTGATAAAACAGACTAAAGCAGCATGGGAAAGTTTCATAGTACTTCCTGAGAGGAGCTAAGCAATATCAATAAAGCCTGTTAAAATCGAATGTTGTTTTACACCAGTAGAGTTCATACGTGATTGTTACCTTCCCTAATAGTAAGTACCAGTTAAACCAGCCGTTCCCACCTGCTGGAGACCAGCCGCAAGCCATTGATAAGCTTGAACAAGGTATTAAAGATGGCATGAAATGCCAGACATTACTGGGGGTGACTGGTTCTGGTAAAACATACACCATGGCAAATGTAATTGCGCGGACAGGCCGCCCAGCAATCGTCATGGCGCCAAATAAGACATTGGCGGCACAGCTATATAGTGAGTTCCGAGAGTTTTTCCCCAATAATGCGGTTGAGTATTTCGTTAGTTATTACGATTACTACCAACCAGAAGCTTATGTACCTTCACGCGATGTGTTTATCGAAAAAGATTCCAGCATTAATGATCATATTGAGCAAATGCGCTTATCCGCAACCAAGGCACTACTAGAACGAGAAGATAGCATCATTGTGGCTTCCGTGTCGGCGATTTACGGCATCGGTGACCCGCAAGATTATCACGCCATGGTGTTGCACTTGAAGCAGGGCGAAAAAATGCTTCAGCGCGATGCGATTGATATTCTCATTGGGATGCAGTATCAACGGAATGATATTGATTTTAGCCGCGGAGCTTTTAGGGTGCGTGGCGATATTATTGACATTTTCCCTGCTGAAAATAATGAAATCGCTGTCCGTGTCAGTTTGTTTGATGACGAGGTTGAAACCATCTCTTTATTTGATCCGCTGACAGGTGAGATCTTCGAGAAGGTTAAACGCTTTACGATTTACCCTAAGAGTCATTATGTGACAACGCGGGATACGACGGTGCGTGCGATAGAAACCATTAAAGAAGAGTTGCGGGACCGTGTTGATTTCTTTGTGAAAGAACAAAAGCTAGTTGAAGCGCAGCGGATTGAGCAGCGGACACGTTTTGATTTGGAAATGCTGAATGAAATCGGCTTTTGCAAAGGCATCGAGAACTACTCACGCCACTTGTCTGGCGCTAAACCGGGTGAACCACCGCCAACATTGATTGATTACCTGCCTAAAGATGCATTGATGATTCTGGATGAGAGCCACGTGACGATTCCGCAAATTGGTGCCATGTATAAAGGTGATAGGGCACGTAAAAGTAACCTAGTGGATTATGGGTGGCGTTTGCCTTCTGCGATGGATAACAGGCCGCTTAAATTCGAAGAGTTTGAAAAAATTATGCGTCAAGCGGTGTTTATTTCTGCTACACCCGCTAACTATGAAAAAGAGCATGAGGAGCAAGTGGTCGAGATGATTGCACGGCCGACAGGCTTGATTGACCCCGAGATTGTTGTGAAGCCAGCAGATACGCAAGTAGATGATTTGTTGGGGGAAATTAAGCTAAGAGTAGCGCAGAAGGAGCGTGTGTTGGCAACAACGCTCACCAAGCGTATGGCAGAAGATTTAACAGACTATCTTAGCGAGCATGGCGTAGCAGTGCGTTACTTACATAGTGATATCGATACAGTTGAGCGCGTGGAGATTATTCGCGACTTACGCTTAGGCGAATTCGATGTTTTGGTCGGTATTAACTTGTTACGTGAGGGCTTAGATATTCCTGAGGTTTCACTGGTTGCCGTGTTGGATGCTGATAAAGAAGGCTTTCTACGGTCTGAGCGGTCATTGATTCAAACGGCGGGTAGGGCAGCACGTAATTTGAACGGTAGTGTGATTTTTTATGCGAATACGGTGACTCGCAGCATGAAGCTGGCCATGGATGAATCAGGGCGTCGTCGAGAGATTCAGATTGCCTTTAATAAAGAGCATGGTATTACGCCAAAAGGTGTTAGCAAGCGTATTAAAGATATTATTGATGGTGTTTATGATATTGACGAAGGTAAAAAAGAGCGCAAAGCCGCACAAGAGCAAGCAAGCTACGATAGCTTAGGTGAGAAACAGCTTGTCAAAGAGATGAAGAAGGTTGAAAAAGCCATGCATGATGCAGCACAAAACCTCGAGTTTGAAAAAGCAGCAGAGTTAAGAGATCAGTTGAAAAAGCTTAAGGGTCGAATGCTTGATATTAGTTAAAGTTAAATAAAAACATAAGTTTACAATTTATAGTTAAAGTAAATAATCATATGGATTTCACAAGTTATATTGGCAGTTTTGCGGCAACCTGCACGACCTTAGCGTTTGTGCCACAGGCAATACACTCTTATCGCACAAGGGATTTAACTGGTATTTCATTGCCAATGTACAGTATTTTTACGCTTGGCGTGGCTTTGTGGCTAGTGTACGGTTTATTAAAGCAAGATTGGCCGATTATCGTGGCGAATGTGGTGACTTTAGCGTTAGCACTGATGATATTGGTGCTCAAAGTGATTGATCGATCAAAATAGATCATGGAAAGCTGAAATATCCCGCTGTGAAATCGGGCCACTTTGCATAGACTTTACATGGGAGTGTCTGGATGCGTTCTATTAAATCAGTATTAATTTTTATTGCACTTGCCGTATTAGCTGCTTGTGCAAAGATGCCAGAAGTTTCGCCTGAAAAAGCAGCACAGTTATTTCAATCAAAAGAAGCGGTAATCATTGATGTGCGCGAGCAAGATGAGTGGGATGAGCAGCATATTGATGGTGCGATTTTGATTCCGCTTAGTGAGGTTGAAAGCCGGTTAGACGAAATCGCAAAATATCAAGATAGCACCATTATCATGCAGTGTCGCAGTGGTCGCCGCTCAGGCGAGTCGACGCAAATGTTACTCAATGCTGGTTTTGAGAATGTCTATAACCTAAAAGGAGGCATTCTTGCTTGGGACGAAGCCAATTTGGCTACTGTAAAAGGTGCTGCCAAGCATTGATCATCTCTGCTGCGCGGCTGTGTTCTCGTGCCCGTTAACCTTTTGTTAGAATAGTGGTTCACGTAAATATTGAAACACTTAACCTATGACAGCGTTTACTATTGCCAGCTTTAACGTCAAAAATTTGATTGGCCCAGATCAAGAGTACTATCGTTTTGAAAGCTACACACCAGAAGAACATGCATGGAAGCAAAACTGGCTGGCAAACCAATTGCTGACAATGAATGCAGATATTGTCTGTTTTCAGGAGATATTTGATCAACGGTCACTGCAATCAGTGCTTGATGAAACCAATGAGTTGGGTAGTGACCTGAATGAAGACGCTATTCCAGACAAGTCTAAACGCTATCACCGTAAAGCGATTTTTCGTAAGCTACAGTTTGATACATATAAACCAGAACAGTTGTTTTTTGCCCCTAATGTTGAAGATGGGGAACCAGGAAAAAGGCGGCCTGGGCTAGCGGTGGTTTCTCGGCATGGCTTTGTAGAAAAGCCAGTCATTATTCAACAACTTGATCAACCACTAACGATAGATTTCCCCACTGAAGGTTATAACAGTTCAGAGAAGGCGGGGCAGTATACGCTAACCAAACTCTCGCGACCGGTAATCAAAGCTAAAATTGAAATTGGTGGGCAAGTCGTGACGGTATTTAATTGTCACCTGAAATCCAAGCTCGGAGAATATTTAAAACCTGAAGATGCTGCTTTCGCACCGGAAGCTGATTTAGTACATTACCACCCAGTCGCACGTGCCATGGGCGAGTTGCGTGCTATGTTGAGGCGGACCGCTGAGGCTTATGTCTTACGAAGTTTGATTGTCGATGAGCTAAGGCAAGACAATCCTGTGATGGTATTAGGTGACTTCAATGATAGCGAGTACTCCGTGTCTTCATCAATGATTCGAGGTGAAAAGGCTTTTAAGAACTATGCGTGGATGCGTCGCCATGACGCTGAGCATAAGGGTGATCGCTATAGTGAGTCGGAAGACACGATTATTCGTAGTCAGATTGAACAATATTTGCTCACCAGTGCTGAAATGCAGTTTATACAGCAAAGTCAGCGGGATATGGTTTACACCTCGGCTTTTGGTGGTGTTTACGAAAGCATCGACCAAATCCTGATGTCACACCATTTTATTGAAGGCGGTCCCAATTTAATTGGGAAAATGGAGTATTTCAGTACCTTTAATGACCATATTACTAACGGTGCTCACCCGGATGCACCGTACAATAAACTAGCCTCTGACCATGGACAAATTATGGCGCATATGCGTTTGTTATAAGCTTTATACGAATGGACACAAGCAGTTATTTAAAGCCACGATTACAACCAGATACAACAATATGGCAGCTTCGACCACTTATCTTTTGACAGTTTTTTAACGCAATGCGTTTCGATTGGACTAACCTCTCATGACGACTCCAGCCGTAATGGCCGCTATCACGACTTTCTGCATATGCTGCACATGTTACAAAATTAACAACTTCACTGCATTTTTCTTTGCTCTTGGTTTTACATTCACGCAATGTATTCCAGTGCGCAAAATCTGATTTGTGATAGTTAGTTTTGAGTACTGGTGGAGCCTTTCCTTTTTCGGGCTTAGCAATTGAGCCATAATAAAATATTTTGTTATTAGCGCTACCATCGCCATTTGAACAAAAAGACCAGTTAACATGACACGAGTCTCCAGTCTCTTCTCGACAATAAATGTTCGCCTCACTTTTTGCATTGCTTAGGCTACTATCTTCAACTAAGTAAATTTGATCGCCATGATGAGGAAATGCCGCTGCTGCACAATTTTGGAAGCTCATTTGGGTCCGACATTCATTAGCAGATTTTGGGTGCTTTTTTTTGCAATAAGCCAGCGCTGAGGATTCAGCAGCTTTAGCTGAGCCGTAATTCCATGAGAAATAAGGGGTGTCATAATGCATAGCCGTTGCGCCCCAGTTGATCACTTCCGGTTCGACCATTGCATTTTTAGGTGGTGCTTCTTGCGGGGCCAACGATGCTAAGTAATCCATACATTGATTATGTTCTATTTGACACTGGTTGTTAGTCACGCAGTTACTACCTTTGCATCTGCGTGCTTCAGCTGCGCATTGATGGTAGTCCTTATTGCAATCACCCGTATGAGTCGGTAGCTCGGGTTCCAGATAGATATCTGTTTGCGCGTCAGCATGCATTTCTTCTGAGCGGTAATTTGTTAAGCAACCCCATTGCCCAGGGCGGCCAACTACTGTTAGTGACTGGGTTGGTTTGATGTACTCATGGCACACTGACTCCCCTAGTGGTGGCTGCACTATAGGTTGCACAGGCACTCCTTTTCGGATTATTTTAAAAACCCTTATTATTTCTCGTCCTTGTTGTGCCTTACTCTTTTTTGGTTGTTTTTTATAATAAGTGAGTCTAAATCCTAATGTCGCATTTTTAGTGCCATTGGCATTTAATGTAGGGTGGTTCCAATTTCGACATGAGTGCGTATCCGGCGGTAGTTTGGCCGTCATTGCCTTTTTATGGCCGTGGGTTTGAATGAATTCAACAGGATATTCTGATGCGTTGTATATGCATACAGCAGCCGCATCTAATGCTGTAAAGTTAAGAATAGTCATGACAATTAACAGTAAAAAACTCTTTAAAGACATTGTTATTTCCTTTTCTTTCCAGTCTTATATCAATTATATTTTAATTGAATGTTTTCATCTAGAATAGTGGTGAGTATACAAGGCACTGCACTGTGTTAAGTTGGTTTAGTTTGCGCTATCTATTTCCATAGTTGTTAATGGGTATAAATGCAGCAATAATTGCTTGCTTCAGACACTGCCATAAGTGTAGTATGGATTTGGTATTAGGGTGTGTTGACCGTTGCTTAAGCAATAACTTATGAAGGCAGCAAGGCTGTTAAGCAAGGTGTAGATGATTACAAGTATTAAAGCAAGTTTAGACAATATAAAAGATTCTTATCAGGTCTTTTACCTCGTGATGGTAGTCGCTGGTTTGATGCATGCATTTTTCCTATTCCTCTTCCTTTGGCTAGACATTCAAGAATTGGTTGCAGTCAATGTATTGAGTTGTTTTGTTTACCTTCTGTGTGCGCATTTATTTGTTAACGACCCAGATAGAAAAGACTATCGCTTAATTGCTTTTATTACGATGGTTGAAGTGATTGCACATGCCTACGTTGTCAGCTACTACATAGGCTTAGATAGCGGTTTTCATTATTACATTCTTATGCTGACCGTTATTCCAATGATTAATGTTGGAATTGCATTCTACGCCAATTTAATCAGGCTGGTTGGCACATCAATAGCCTATGTGTTCCTGCTGCAATGGTTAGGCGGCGCTTCGCCAATCTATCAGCTTGACCCAAATACATTATTATTTATGCACAATGCTAACGTTGTTGTGCTGATATTTGGCATTGGTACTATCTGGCTTAATATTTTACATGTCCTGCTAAAGGAGAGAACGGTGCTTTCTGACTTGGCAACGACAGATAAGCTAACTGGTTTGTATAACAGGCATGGTTTTATGGCGCTGGTTGAGCAAGAAGTCAATGAGGAAATGCAGCGCATTGATTCGCTTTCAATATTGGTGCTAGATGTTGATTTATTTAAAGAGGTGAATGATCAGTATGGCCATCAGTGTGGCGATTATGTGCTTTCAAAATTAGCAAAAGTGATGCGCGCTGTTTTAAGGAAGCATGAAATGATTGCGCGTTGGGGTGGTGATGAGTTTATTGTGTTATTGCCAGATACGGACGAAACTGAGTTATCAGCTTTAGCCGAGCGTTTACGTTTAGAGGTAGCCAAAACCGCATTTAACTACCAAAACCACGAAGTCACTATTTCTGTGAGCATTGGTGGTACAACTTACCAACCAGGGGATTCATTTGAGTCGCTTGCCTCAAGGGCAGATAGAGCGTTATATAAAGGCAAAAACGATGGGCGCAATGCTTTCAATGTGTTGTTTGTATAAATATTGCAAACATCGCACTTTTTGCTAATTCTTGTTTTAGCTTATAGGGAAATCAAGTCTCAATTGGTCTAGCGCTTCCTATCTGCTATAGTTTTATCCAGTTGCATATGTCGTTCATACTACACGGACGAACTCAACAAACCCTCAAGTTTTGGAATTTAATTGAATCAAGGCTTATCCATATTTTTAAATATTTCGCGCTGGTTTGCCGCATTTTTGGTTTTAGTAGATCATCTTCGACACATGATTCTTGTTAATATTGATGATGTTGAGCAAAAGACCTTTATTTGCAAACTCCTTTATTTCGGTACAGGGTTAGGCCATCAAGCGGTTATTGTTTTCTTTGTGATCAGCGGGTATCTAGTTGGTGCGTTGACATTAAAGAAGTGGCAGAAAAACGGCCCTAATTTTAAAGCTTATATTTCTGCACGCGTGAGTCGTATTTATACTGCATTAATACCCGCGCTCATTGTTGGATTCATTCTAGATTTCACGGGCTTACATTGGTTTAATGCGAGTGAATTGTATACAAACAGAGAACAGTACCGTATCAACTCTCTGATTACTGACATTAGCGCACATTTAGACTTCACAACCTTTGCTGGAAATTTATTTATGATGCAAAGAGTTGTTGTTGAACATTTGGGTAGTAATGGACCACTTTGGAGTCTTGCCAATGAGTGGTGGTACTATTGTATTTTTGCTTTCATTGGAATAGCCATGACTAGTGTGGGTAATAAAAAAACTGTTTTTTTAGCTGCTGCGATTCTTCTTGCCAGCTTACTTCCATTTAAAATGGTGGCTTGGGGTTTAATCTGGTCGTTAGGGTTTGTGGTGCATGCTTGGATTAATTCTCAGGTGTGGCGTCCCCACCCATTAGTTGGGGTTAGTTTCTTTTTTACGACCATGGTGGCAAGCCGCTATATTAATATTGGCGATGGAATAGCTAATGAATTTATTAGTGACTTATTGGTCGGTGTTGGCTATGTTGCGGCCTTAGTCAGCGTAAGTAATATGACGATGCTGCCTTTAAAGCGCTTCAATGCATTTTTGGCGGACTTTTCTTATAGCACCTATCTTACTCACTTTCCTGCCATGTTGCTCTTAACAGCTATAGGGTATCAAGTCTTCGGTTTGAAGTTTCAAGTACAGCCTAGTGCTTATGGATGGCTTTATATTTCAGGGCTGATAATGCTTCTATATGTATATTGTTTAGGCTTTTCTTTGTTGACTGAAAGACATACAAGCTTCGTTAGAAATAAGCTAGATTCATACTTGGGGTTAGCGCCGCGGCGTGCCGCAACCAATAAATTTCCAGCAACAGTTTCTAAATAGCTTTAAGAGTAAGTCGATTGAACACACCTTTATTAACTACGCATTAAGGTTTGCAGGAGTGCATAAGTTTCTAGCATAAAGAAATGTCAAAGAGTAACCTACATTTTGAGGTTTAGGTCTACTTCTTTAGTAGTGCTTCCATAACCTTTCTGGGTAAGAAGCGCTTTTTGCGTATAGGATGAGACTTTCTCTCTTAATGCAGGAATTTGAGTACGTGCAGTGAAAATGCTGGGAAATTTATAACTTAACCATGCATACAGGCTAATGTGTTGGCTGATTATTTCGGCCTGTTCTAGATATTTGCTATCACTACCGTCAAGCCAGCGTGGCGTAACGGGAAGTGGGTGTGGTTTGTTGGCATCAATGCTTTCGGTGCATTGCGTGAAGTAATCCTTTTCGATGGATACTTGGATTGATAGCGGTGCACAGGTAAGGGCATATTTATCGATAAAGGCCATGTTCGGTGCGATTTCATCGACGATGAGCGCTTGGGTATATTGTGCACTGGCGTGTGTCAGCGCACAAAGGCTATCTTCTGCACGCAAGCGTTCGTTCAAGTAAGCAATGCATTCTGCTATCCGATTGGTGTGCAGTTTACTTGCAATGCTTTGTAAGTCGGTTAGCTGCATTGCAATCGGTAGGTGGGTTATCTGCGCGGTATCATCCGCGGTTAGCATATGTTCAATATGAATCTGCTCATCATCCTCAAGCACATTGACATAGCCTGTTTCATAGACACCATAACGGCCGGCACGTCCAGCGATTTGACGAACTTCAGTTGCGTTAAGTAGGCGTGAGGCAATGCCATCATATTTATGCGTGCTAGCAAAGATGACTCTTCTAATAGGTAAATTAAGACCCATCCCAATAGCATCTGTGGCAACGAGGATGTCAGCATCGCCTGACAAGAACCTTTCTGATTCGTGTCGTCTAACCTCAGGCGATAACGCGCCATAGATGCTAGCAACTGAATAGCCCCAATGCCGGAACCGAGCGGATAATGTTAAGACATCTTTTCGGCTAAAGGCAATCATGGCATCACCCTTTTGTAGCTGCTTCATTAATGTCGGCTTATTGTAGTGTGCACCACATAAGCTATCCTCCTGCATGACTAAAGGTGTTTTCCTTTCCAAGTAGCTTATTTCATAAGGCTCTTGCAAGCTATCTAGCGCACGTGTGCAAAGATGTGTAACGGCATTAGATCCACAAATAAACACTTGCTTTGCGGGCACGCCGACAAGCGCCGTAGTCCATGCTTGACCCCGGTCAGGATCTTGCAACATTTGAATTTCATCAATAACAGCGACATCAACCGTGCGTTTGCTGTGCATCATTTCAATGGTGGAGGCTGTATGTTGAGCGCCTTCCATAAAAACGCGTTCTTCACCTGTGATTAGGTTACATGGGACACCTGCTTTGACTAAGCTATCCCTAACCTCCATGGCGAGTAGTCGTAAAGGGGCTAAATAGACCCCAGACTTTGCTTTTGTTAATGCATTGAGCGCGTGGTAGGTTTTGCCAGAGTTGGTTGGCCCTAGATAGAAGTGATGTTGGCGATTAAGCTTTCTTGCTAAACTAAATCCTGCTGCATATGTATGAAAAATATTGAGACGATGGGTTTCACTCAAGCGACAGCCTTCTGTACGACGGGGAGGAGGTGTTCAGGGATATGAATCAAACTGAGGGCAGCCTGTTGACCTTTTGCAGACATCTTTAAGTAAGACTTACGCAAAATGGAAATAAACTTTTCTTCACTATAGTCGTGGTATTTTTCAACAAAACTTTCTAAATCATGCTCCAGAAATGCCAGCACAATAATGTCTTCGAGCATTTGTGTTTCAGGGTTTGTTCGCAAGTTTTCTTTTTTTAGCAAACTACTGACTTGCTGGATCATCTCGCTATCGTAGCCATGTTCAGCCATCACTTTACTGGCAACATCTGCATGAAAGCGTTTGAGCTTGCCACGCCATTGCATATAGCCCGGTTTTGTCATGGGAAAGTCACTACGCGGCACGGTCCAGCGTTGGATGTGCTGAGCACGCGCCGCTAGTTGTAATGATTCCGATGCATCTGGTGCATAGCGATTTAACATTTCACTTAAACGCGCTGCATAAACAAGCTCTTTCGGCTCTTTTTTACCATCAATCGTCACCATGTTTGGATCACGCGCATTGAGAGTATCAAAGTGCGCGATAGTTTGATGGAACCGTTCTAGGTCTATGGCCATTATTGTCTAGCTAACTTTCTCTAATGCTTGTGAAACGTCTGCAATAATGTCATCGATATTTTCGATACCGACGGATATTCTTACCAAGTCTGCACTAACACCAGCTTTCGCTAGCTCAGCTTCATTTAACTGACGGTGAGTGGTAGAGGCTGGGTGACAGGCTAG
>SPJO01000064.1 GCA_006844635.1 Methylophilaceae bacterium
ATTGACCTTGAAAAGGCCTATGACCATATGTGGGCACCGCATAAAGTCAAATTTGCCGTATCAGGTTGCCCACGCAACTGTGCTGAGTCAGGCATTAAAGATGTCGGTATTATCGGCGTTGATTCGGGCTGGGAAATTTATGTTGGTGGTAACGGTGGGATTAAAACCGAGGCGGGCCAATTCCTATGTAAAGTCAAAACAGCGGAAGAAGTCATCGAGTATTCTGGTGCATTTATTCAGATTTATCGTGAGGAAGCGCGCTACCTAGATCGTACGGTACATTGGATTGAACGGGTTGGTTTAGAGTATGTGAAACAGCGTGTGTTAGAAGATGCTGAAGGCAGAAAAGCCGCATATGAGCGCCTGATTTACACGTTACAAGGTGCAAAAGACCCTTGGGCAGAACGCGCTAACAATCGTAAGCAGCATAAAATCTATGAAACAATCGAAGTTTAATGGTCCAACCATGAACTGAACACTAAAGAATATTTGGAATATAAAATGGCTTGGAAAGAAATTTGCCCCTTAGAGGACATCCCAAAACTTGGCGCCCGCGTCGTTCGTACGACAGACAAAGAAATTGGCATTTTTAGAACCGAAGACGACAGCGTTTTCGCCCTAAACAATTTATGCCCGCATAAAAAAGGCCCGCTTTCTCAAGGCATTGTGCACGACAACAAAGTGACATGCCCGCTACATAACTGGAAAATTAATTTAGAGACTGGGCAAGCAGAAGAGCCTGATGAAGGTGAAACCTCTTGTTTTTCTACCAAGGTAGAAGATGGTATTGTATTGTTGGATGTTTAACATACAGCAACCTTAACCAACCCCTATGATTAAAGAAACCAAGTCCACCTGTTGTTATTGCGGTGTAGGTTGCGGCGTCATCATCACGTCTGAAGACGACAAAATTACACATGTCAAAGGCGACCCTGACCACCCAGCTAACTTTGGTCGTTTATGCACAAAGGGCTCTACCTTACATAAAACGGCCAAGCTCGATGCGCGAGCATTGTATCCAGAGTTGCGTCGTCATCGTGGTGAGCTGCGCAAACGCGTCAGCTGGGATGAATCATTAGATTTCGTTGTCGATCAATTCGCTGACATTATTCAAAAACATGGCCCAGATGCGGTTGCTTTCTATATCTCAGGCCAATTGCTAACAGAAGACTACTATGTCTTTAACAAGCTATCAAAAGGCTTGATTGGCACCAATAATGTCGACACCAACTCGCGCTTATGCATGAGCTCTGCTGTCTCTGGCTATAAGAAAACATTAGGTGCCGATGCGCCGCCAGCTTGTTATGAAGATATCGACCATACGCAGTGCTTATTCATTGCGGGCAGCAATACTGCTTATGCACACCCGATTATTTTCCGCCGTATCGAAGATGCTAAAGCCAAAAACCCTGACATGAAAATTGTCGTGGTGGATCCTCGCAGTACTGATACTGCACAATTGGCGGACTTGCATTTAGCCATCCAACCGGGCACGGATGTCGCCTTATTTAATGGCATGTTACATGTCATGCTTTGGGAGGGCTTGTTGGATATGGATTATATCCAACAGCACACGGAAGGATTTGATGCGCTAAAAGATACCGTTCGCGAATACACGCCGAAGATGGTCGCCGATATTTGCGGCATACATGAACAAGATATTGTGCAAGCAGCTAAATGGTTTGGCCTTGGCCCGACCTTATCGATGTACTGCATGGGGTTAAACCAATCCATTCATGGTACGGAAAAAAACGGCACGCTTATCAATTTACATTTAGCAACAGGTCAGATTGGCAAGCCCGGCGCTGGCCCCTTCTCATTAACAGGCCAACCCAATGCTATGGGTGGTCGAGAGGTTGGCGGCATGGCTAATTTATTGTCCGCGCATCGCGACCTCAACAACGCTGAAGATCGTCAAGAAGTTGCCAAAATATGGGGCATTGAAGAAGTGCCTGCCACACCCGGCAAAACAGCTGTTGAGATGTTTGATGCCATCAAAGGCGGTGAAATTAAAGCCGTCTGGATAGCCTGTACTAATCCGGCGCACTCCATGCCAGACCTCAACAATGTTCACCAAGCGCTTGAACAAGCAGAGCTGGTTGTCTTACAAGATGCATTTAATAATACCGATAGCAACCAGTTTGCTGATGTCGTATTACCCGCCACCACTTGGGGAGAAAAAGAAGGCACAGTCACCAATTCTGAACGGCGCATCACACGTTTACAATCGGCAGCGCCGAAATCTGGTGAAGCGAAACATGATTGGGAAATTGCAGTTGATTTTGCGCAAAGGCTTGAGAAGAAACTGGCTAAAAAACAATCTTTATTCCCGTATGCTGATACAGAGAGTATTTTTAATGAGCATCGCGAAACAACGCGCGGCCGCGATTTAGATATTACTGGTCTAAGCTATGATATTTTAGAAACACAAGGCCCACAGCAATGGCCTTTCAAGTTAGGCGAGCAACAAGGCAAGAAACGCTTATATGCAGATGGTGTGTTCGAGACAGGAAATGGCAAAGCGCAGTTCACCATCGCGACCTACAAGCCAACGGCAGATAAAACCAATGCAAAATATCCTTTGCATTTGTTAACGGGTCGCTTACGCGACCAGTGGCATGGCATGAGCCGTACGGGCACCATCGCCCAACTCTACAACCATGTAGAAGCACCCGTGCTATCTATGAATGAAAATGATATGCAACGGCGTCAGTTAAAAGATGGTGACATTGTTAAGATTAGTAATAAACGTGGCGAGTTAAACGTGCGCATCCAACCGTCTACTGAAATGAAACCAGCGCAAACATTTTTACCCATGCATTGGGGTAGCCAATTTATGCAAGGCCTAGGGGCAAACGCGCTAATGCCTGCTGACTTTGATGCATCCTCTAAGCAACCCGAGCTTAAGCATAGCGCTATTAAACTTGAGAAGTTAAGTTTACCTTGGCAAATGACTGTCATGCGTCGCTGTGATGATTTAAATCTAATTGCGGATATTCGTAAAACACTACGACACTTCGACTTCGCCACTTGTGGTTTATATGGTCGAGAGAAAAGTATGGTCGTATTACAAGCAGCCCATGCATCACAACCAGATGCAACCCTCATTGCTGATTTAGACCAGTTGCTTGGCATGGTTGAAGGTGCGCCAATGCTTAATTATGATGATGCAAAACGCGGCATTAACAAACGTATCTTAGTGGAAGAAGGCCAAGTCACTGGCGTACGCTTAATTGGAGAGACTTTAGCAGCTGACTGGCTGAAACAAGTGATGCTAGAAGGTGAGTTCACCGATGAGCTCAGACGTTGGGCACTAGCACCGCTTAGTGCACCACCAACAGGTCAAAAGAGTCGCGGCAAAATTATTTGTAATTGCTTAGACGTTTCCGAAAATGAAATTATCGAAACCTGTGAAGCAGGCGCTGATCTAGAGACGCTAAAAAACAAACTCAAGTGTGGTACGGAATGTGGTTCTTGTGTGCCAGAGTTAAAAAGACTAGTCACCGTACATAGCACGCTGAAACTTTAAGCTAACCCTACTAGTCACACTGATTTAATGCACGCTGTGCTTGTGAACAAGTCTGCTCAGCACCAGATGTCACACTGTCCTTAATTGTGCTCCAAGTGGATTTTTCTTCCTCACTTGTCGTTTCAATTGCTGTGTCCATATCATCATATTCTTCTATGACAACTGGCGTCTCTTCAACAACTGGTTTCGGCGCAGCTAGTGCTTTTTTAGCTGCTTTTTGTTTTTTTGCAGTTTTCGCTTCATCTTCTGCTTCTGTATTGTCCACTGTTTCCTCTGGCTCTGCGGGAATTTCAGGCAGTGGATCTGGCAACATATCGACATCAAAATTAACCGTGTCGTCTACTGAAGGTGCCACAATGTTGGGCTCATCTTGTAAACTTTCAGCCTGGTCATACTTCATCCACTTGAACAGAACGATCAACATCATCAATGCTAACAATGCAGGCAAAAAGTATAGATGCCAATTAAATCTGCGTTCTGGTGCTGGCTCTTCTTGTGGCTTTTCTATGTGATCTAGCGCAGCAGCCGCATTTTCTACAACAGCCTTTTCATTTAAACGCCGCACAGCATAAATATCATCTTCGTACGCATGCATGTCGTACTTCTCAAACATTTGCGCCACTTCTAGAGTCAGTTTTGACGCCATATCATAATAAGCACGCGAAACCAGTATTTGGTTTGGATTGGCAAAGCTCATGATTTTTTGCGCTTCTAGCAACCCTTCGCCTTGAATCTTGGCACTTGGTTTATCACTTGTTTGGCGCACCGTCCCTAGGTTAATCGCCATCAACAGATAGAGTGGGGATTGACTATCAACATTCTTGCTCAATACTTCATCGCGAATAGTCAATGCCACAAAAAGGGCATCTTCTAATGCGCTTTCCAGCGGACCACTACAGCTAATAATCGCACCCTGCTCGGTATCGATGACAACTCTGTCATTTTCTGGGATATCAAAAACGGCATGATTAACCCGTGCAGTCAGCTGCAACTTCGCTTCTTGTTGTTCTGCCTCTGATTTCTTAGAGAAATCAATAATATCGATACAAACGACACTAGAAATGGCTGTTTTTTTCATTTGCCCCATTCATTACATTCAAACGCGATTAACCAATATAATATCTTATCCTCAAAGACCTGCTATTTCAATGTATTTACAGCATCTTAAAGACATGGAACTAAACAACCATAGTAAAATAATAGCACTATGCATAAGCGCTAAAAGGTTACAACAAACATGTTAAAAAGCAACGTTATCAATATACTCATCATGCTACTGCTGACGAGTGTTTCCAACTTGAGCTTTGCCAATAATCTCGGTGAAGTAATTAACGCCACAACGGACAGCGGCGATAAAGTCATACTCAAACCGAATGGTCGCTGGGACTATATCGATACCGAAAAAGCGGCGGCGGCTGCAGAAATTGCAAAAGAATATCCAGAAAACAAAGTGTGCCCACCGGGATCACAAGGCGGATGGTTTGGTACTAAATGTATTTTGCCCGGAGACAAAGCCTTTAATCGAAAATCTAGAATTGGTAAGTAACTGGCTAGCGCAAGCTGCTTATTTTAACGGCTAATCCAATAATTAGGCCGATCACCCTCACCAAGGGCTGACATCATATCTGTGCGGCTTAGTTGCTCAATTGCCGCGTCGTCTGAAACGTTGATTTCTTTTGCTAGTTTTTTAGCCAAAGGCACACTATAGGTTTGCCAATCTGGATTTTCAATATAACCACGATCGCGCATACACATTTTAAATACACGCGCTTTCCGGCCAGCAATTTCCAACTTCTGAAACTCAACAACAGCCACCAAGTCTTTTGCTGCCCGCTCCGTAATCCCATCACAGCTATTCACCGTTGCGGCTAAAGCTGGGTCTGCTGTCACCTTTGCATCCGTGGATGGTTGTTGATAGCGCACATAAACAGCCCACAAGCACAGTAACAGAATCATAACTGGCAATGTCGCTTTTTTAATTAGCTTCATTTTTGCATTGTAGTCCTGATAAGGCGCAAATAACAAGCCTAATCGCGGCTATCAATTTCCAGCTGTAATTTCTTAGCAGCAGCCCCATCCAACTTCGCTAGTAAAGCAATATTAGTTTGCAAATCGATTGCCCGGCCTGTTTCTTCTGCAATCAATGCGAGGTAATAAATGGCCTGACTATGCATCGCATCCATCTGCATGACCTTCTCTAAATGCGCTTGTGCATTCTGACGGTCTTTAATAGCATACTCAGCAGCAGCAAGATAAAACCAAGCTTCAATGTTTTCTGGCTCTTTACTTGCCCAATCTGCTGCAATGCTATGCAATGATGACCAGTTACCAGTCAAATATGGATGCACAACGCGCATAAAGAACGGCCATTGATCAGCTGGCCCAGCCCAGAAAGCAGGTGACGGTGTTGCATTGATGGCTTGCTCAGGATGGCTTAACAATGTCTTAACCCACTCAACAGGCATGTTGTAGTAATATGCATGCCTACCTGGGCTTTTAAGTGTAATCACACCAACTAAATGTCCCTGCTCATCAAACACGCCACCACCACTTGCACCAAGCCGAAAAGTACTACTTGCACGAATAATCACACTATCATCCATTTTAAACAGGCCTTTAACCTGTCCAGAAGTGCTAACCGGCGCTGGTGAAAAATTAGGGTAGCCAATGGCAAATACGGGCTGTTCATATTGCAAGGCTTTGCTTGAACCCATTGTGGCAATGGGTGCGTCAATACCCTCAACTTTAACTAAACATACATCATGGTACCAATCTGGTGTAATGGCTGTTGCCTGTAGTGCAGTGCCATTCACCGTGACACTGATACCGAGCGCATTAGCGACCACGTGACAATTGGTGACGATACGATCCTTGGCGATGACAACACCCGACCCCGACCCGAAACGGCCATTGGCGAGCGCCACATTCACTTTGACGACATGCTTGCTGACTTTATGTAACAACTCGTCCACCGGCACAGCTTGCGCCGACATTGTTACACCGAAAAACAATAGAGCAAATAAAAGTCTTTTCATGATGATCCCCAATCTACATAGTTTGGTTGACGCTTCTCAATCTAAAGTCTCAATCTCCTACTTACTATCTAAGCAACTCACGTGCCAAGTCAATTTGGCTTGTTTTTGGCAATTTTCGCACCTGACATTTACAGCAAGTTAAGTACAGCCTACACGAATACTAGTAAAGTTAATTTGAATAATACAGGGGGAAAATAACACTAACTTTTGCTTTTAATAACTTAAAATACGTTGGCTTTTGCACCGATAAACCCGCTGGAAGCCGCTTAGAATATACGCCTAAACTTAGCCACCCCTATTTAAGTCGATGCCAAACAAAGAAACTACAAAAAAACTAAAGTGCTAATACATTACACCAGGTTGCAAAAATGGTTTCGTTCATTTCTCAAGCCTAGGCCTATTCGTGAATTAATGTAACTACTTGTAACATAACGTAAAATGCACCAGACATGTGCATTTTAGCGCCTATTTAGGGAGCTCATAGATCAGTTTAATATCTTGCGTACCAAGCCGCTCACTGAGCCAAGCAGTTAATCTGCTTTCATCTTTCGTCGCCAATTTCTTTTTACTATGCACCAGCAACAAGGTGACCTCTTTGTGATAGAGGTCATACTGCGAGGTGGAAGTAATGCCATTCGCAATCACAATATCGTTTACCTCAGGAAACAGAGTGTGCAGCTCCGGTGTGACGCTTTCCATGACAGCTTCTCTGGCCTTATACGTTTTCAACTGCTCATTAAGCTTAGCAATTTGTTGATCTTTCAAATCTATCGTAATCTGGCTCTCTTTATACAAATCCGCAACAATACTGCTCTTCAACGACAAAGTATCTATCTTTTGCTGCCCAGCTTGATGGACCACTAATGCGGTGGCTGCTAAGTCGTTTTTAATCAGTTTATTTTGAATTTCTTCGAGTGTTTCTTTTGGAATCGGCCGCCCAATTAATGACAACTCAATCTTTTTGTCTTTTGAGTCGATATGTAAATTGGTAAAGTAGGTCTCATCAAACTGGAATTCTTCTGTCACAAAAGCTTTCGCTTTTTGTGCAAACACCTCCTCTTTCACCAAGTTATAAGCGAGATATAAACTCGGCACAACCGTCACTAATGCCAAGCCAAACAAATACAAGCGAATACGGTCTTCTGTTTCCTCATCAACAAAATTGCGATGTGGCAGCTTCATTGCCGAAATAATAATAAATGAAGCAAATGCAATAAAAACAGAATTAATAATGTAGAGATAGAATGCGCCAAAGAAAAACTGCCATTGGCCATTCGCAATACCATAACCAGCCGTACACAACGGCGGCATCAATGCGGTTGCAATCGCAACGCCCGGAATCACATTGGTTTTAATTTTTCTGGTTGCCGCAATAATCCCAGCCAAACCACCAAAGAACCCAATTAGTACATCCCAAATGGTTGGCGATGTTCTTGATAACAGTTCGGAGTGGGCCTCTGATAAAGGACTTAATGAAAAGTACAACGCGGCTACCAAAATTGCAATTAAAGTCGCGACGAACAAACTCACTGCTGATTTTTTGATGAGCGGAAAATCATAAACACCAATGCCGTAGCCAATCCCCATAATTGGCCCCATCAGTGGTGAAATCAACATCGCACCAATCACCACAGCGGTAGAGTTCACATCCAAGCCCACCGAAGCAATGAGAACTGCCATAATCAACACCCATAAATTGGTGCCGCGTAAGCTGACATTCGAGCGAATTTCAGTATCAATTGCATCCGCCTCTGATTTATCATCTGCAAGACTAAACAAATGGCGAATCGTTTGTACCACACTACTAAAAGTAATTGTTTGCATATTCACTACAATTTATTAAACAGCACTGATTATACAAGCTAGCGATTCATTCTCACTAATGGCAATTGCTAAATAATGTTAAAGCCATGCATATGAATGCGCGATTGATTTATGCAATAATGCGGGTTACAAATTAAAGAAGTCGTATATGCCGAACTTTTCGCTACCTGCTTTAACAGAGCAAGTGCTTTATCTTGCCATTGTTTTTATCTTGCTTGTATTTCCTAGAGCACTACAAAAATACAATATTCCAGCACCATTAACCTGCTTTGCATTGGGTATGCTGACGGTATTTGGTATCGCCGACTATAGCCAAGATACCACGCTTAGCTTCTTGGCAGCTTTAGGCATTTCATCGTTATTTCTATTTGCTGGACTAGAAGTCGACATGCATGACCTGAAGAAGGGATTTTGGCCGTTATTAAGCCACTTAATCATTCGTTGCTTAGTCATCGCTGGCTTCACATGGGTAGGCATGCATTATTTAGGCTACTCGTTACAAGTCTCAGGCCTGATTGCCTTAGCACTACTCACGCCATCAACCGGCTTCATCCTTGAGTCTTTATCTGGCCTTAACTTAGATGAAAACGAGATATTTTGGGTTAAAAGCAAAGCCATCGCCGGAGAATTGCTCGCACTATTACTACTGTTTATGTTCTTAAAGTCAGGCTCTGCTGGCGATTTAGGCACCTCTTCGGCAGTGTTATTAGCGATTGCTTTTGGCTTACCATTACTCTTTATGTTCCTAGGCCGCATTGTTATCCCTTTTGCACCAGGCTCAGAATTCTCATTACTGATTATGGTTGGCTTAATTGCGGCTTACCTCACCAAACAAATTGGTGTCTATTATTTAGTCGGCGCCTTTTTTACTGGACTTGCAGCAAGACAACTGCGTGAAAAAATGCCAACGCTTGCCTCAGATGACAACCTACATGCAGTACAGCTATTCGCGTCATTTTTTGTACCGTTTTACTTCTTTTATAGCGGCATGAAAGTACCGCACGGCGCAATGCAGTGGGAGTCATTATGGATTGGCCTCGCCATTACTGCCGTCGTTTTACCGTTACGCGTCGGCACGGTAGCGCTACAAAGAATGCATGTGAATAACGATGAAATGAAAAGTAGCTTCGATGTGGCGGTTGCTCTCGTGCCAACGCTGATTTTCACATTGGTCATCGCCAGCATTTTGCACGAACAATTTGGCATCAGCGACACCTTGTTTGGTGGCTTACTGGTTTATGCTGGCATTACCACCATCTTGCCTTCATTTTTGTTAAACAAGCCGCTGAGCCTAGATGTAGACAACCCACCAGTGCATTAAACCCACTATTTTCGCAGCGGCTTTAACAGGCCTGACAGGCCGTTGTGATCAATTTCTTGCATAAGCTGTAACAAACGCCCAAGTTCCCCTTTTGGGAAGCCTTCCCGAGCAAACCAGTTCAAATAGTTGCCGGGCAAGTCTGCCAACAAACGTCCCTGATGTTTGCCATATGGCATTTCCATTGTCACCAACTTTTGCAAATCTTCAGGGTTCATTCATTTCCTTTATCATCAAACACAAGCAACTGAACTTATCATCTTTAAGTTCAGTCTTAACAAACATGTATAGCGTGAAACCAATAACGGCTATGTGCAACCTAGTTGCCATATGCATATTATCAATATTTGCCTTATCTGCAACGGCAAAAGAAACAAAGGTCAACCTCCGTAGTGGTCTTTGGCAGGTTACAACCAATTCTGACTTACTCTTGCTCGCACAGCATATTCCACAAGCGCAGCTAGACAGCATTTCAGAAATTGCCAAGACTTACGGGCTAGATATGCCGCAGATAAATAATGGGGCCGCTATCTCACAAACCTGCATCACACCCACGATGGCTAAACAACAAACCATCCCACAGCTTTATCAACCAGAGCTTGGCTGTATCACCAAGAGCAGCAGCCGACGTGGCAACCATTATCAAGCAAGCTTTTCATGTCATGGTAAACAATTAAAAGGGCAAGGCACCATCAAAGGAAAAATGACAAGCCCGACACACTTCGTTGGCTCCTCTCAGTTCAAAGGCACGGCACAAGGCGTGCCAGTGGATGAAACAGCCACATTTAACGGCCAATGGCAGCAAACTAGCTGTCCAAAAAGCACCGTGCAATAAGACAAACTAACCTTAAAAAGTCCATTTAATGTAAAGATTATTTTTTAGGCGCCGATGTAACAATTAAACATGGCTTCACAGCGAAAGGAGTGCCTGATGAATAAATATGAAAAGCTAAGTCAAGAAAATCAGCGTTTTTGGGAATCATTAGACTTACAAACAACGCCAGTTAATGCAAGCGACTTCGCCATCCTAGCGGAAGAGGATGACTTAGAAGAAGCATTAGTCTTAGAAACCATTGAACTCTAGTGCGTTAGCATTAATCGACATCTGCTGGATCAAGCAACCCAGCTGCAATGGCCGCTTCCTGTGATTCAAGTTTCAGGCGATATTCACAGGTCGGCAAATGTCCTGCTAATTCGCCATTAATTTTAGTCGTCTCTTCTTTGCAAAACCGACAGCGATAACGCGTGCTCTGCCCTTCAAAGTTTTCTTGTGGATAATCTATATAAAACGCTCTTCGCATGACTTTCGCTTTCTTTTTCTCAAGGGTTCATGGTTGTCAAAATCTGCACAAAAGATGTCAACACTTCATCGAAGTGTCACAATATTAGTGCATTATTTCAATGACTTACACAACATCAACAACAAAAATGTTAATGCTTAACTTTAAGTGTTAAACATAGATTTATGATAATTATAAATAATTATTTTTAATAATGACAGGTTGAAAATAATATTGAATTTTTGGCCTGTTTTTTGCTCCAATAATTATATGACGCTGTATTGAACGACTTAACTTTAAGGAGTACAACATGACGATATATCAAGTATTAGATGAACAAAGCCACCCAGTGTTTGAAGCGGAAAGTTTTTTACAGGCGCAACAAGAAGCTGAACTGCTTAACCACTCTTTTGACGACCACTACTTTTTTGTAGAAACGGCAACAGAACAACAGCACTAGCATGACAGCCAGCAGCATACGCTGCAAATAAAAAAGGCCGTCGCTTGAACAAGCAACAGCCTTTGTAATGTTGGCGGAGCGGACGGGACTCGAACCCGCGACCCCCGGCGTGACAGGCCGGTATTCTAACCAACTGAACTACCGCTCCTAAACAAGCGAAACTTCCACTGTGTTTTGGGCTGTTATTGAAATGGTGGGTGCTAACGGGGTCGAACCGCTGACATTCGCCTTGTAAGGGCGACGCTCTACCAACTGAGCTAAGCACCCAAATCAACAACAAGCCGCGCATGATACAGTTATTTTCAACATTTTCCAAGTAGTAATGACTTAAATCACGATAAAAACCCTATCTAATCTAAAGATTGCTTGGTTGCTGCCGATGTAATACTTAGTACAACCAAGTGTTAAGGGGTGTCTGATGTCAATCGTATATGAACTACTTGATGAAGAAGATCAAGCCTACAATGACTTTTTGAATGTATACCAAGCAATGTTCTTCACAGAGGACTTTACTTGCTGGGATGACTCGCTGTTCTACCAAACAGAAGAGTTAGAGCTAGAAGCTGTTTGACAGCGCCAATAGCGCGGCCAAGCATTCTTTTACCGACCATCGAGGCGCTCGGCATTCGGTCATGCATCCTACAACCCTTACTTAACAATCGTTAACAATGCCTTACTACAGTATGCGCTAGACTACACATATAGAAGCTCTCAACAAAAGATACCAATGGATAACACGCAAATAACAGAAGATGATGCAGTCGACGAAGCCTATATGCATATTTACCGTACGATGCATACCACCTTCCATATCGCCCTCGACGAGTGTGAGCGCTCGCCATACACGCTAGAAGAATTAGCAATCGAAGGCGTGTAGCCAACTGCTGTCGAACAAACAAGCAAACTAAGCACTTTTTACCTGCTTAACCTAAAGATTAACAAAAGGGTGCCGATAGCATACTTAAGGCATCAACCTATGACAGGTTTGATTGTTTTAAGCATTATCTCCTCCCCTAGGGCTTGCTACCAAAAGTAGCAAGCTCATTTTTTTACAACCGACTTAATGCTTTAGCATTTAGCGAGGTTGGGAATGCCCTTTACGGGTATAAACCGAGTTTCTCAATTGACTTAGCACTTTAATGCTTTAGCAAATTTGGTGATGCTTTCACGGGGATGGGCCGACAATGCTACGCCCTTAGGCTTTGCGCGAAGTTACCTTCATAGCAATTCGGTTGCGCCCATCTTCTTTCGCTTGATAAAGCAATTTATCCACCTGCTCAATAAAATTGAGTGAGTCATCCTCGTGATGCGGGATAATGGTATCGACACCGATACTGATAGTCAGTATTTGGCTAACCGTAGATTGCGCATGTGCGACTTGCTCTTTGAAAATCAAGTTGCGGCAACGCTCTGCCATTTTGATCGCTGACTTGCTATCCGTTTCGGGCAAAATTAGCGCAAACTCTTCGCCACCATACCGTGCGAAGAAGTCACGCGATCGAGTGCAGGCATTATTCAACACTGCGGCTATTCGTTTTAGTGTGTCGTCGCCCTGCACATGCCCGTAACAGTCGTTATATTGTTTAAACTGATCAATATCGAGCATGATAAGCGAAAGTGGCTGATGGTTACGCTGCGCTTGCAACCACTCGTCTTCCATCACAGTATCAAACATACGGCGGTTTGAAACGCCTGTTAAACCATCTTTAAATGAAAACTCTTGTAGTTGTTTTTGTAACTTCAATACATCTTGTTCAGTTTTTTTGGCCTCGCTAATATCAAACATAAAGCCCATCAGCGATGCAATCTGTCCACCCGCCTCTCTAACAACATGTACGACTTCATGCACCCATACATAGTCGCTATCCATTTTATGTAAGCGATAATCGATTTGGTGATCTTGAGCCATTGCCAGTGATTCGGCACTATAGAAATCTAACACACGCTTTTTGTCACGTGCATGTATTTTAGATGTCCAATCTTCTACTGTCGCCCAACTGTCATGGGGCCAGCCAAGTAAATCTTCTATTTGCGGTCCTAAGTAGAGTAGTCCTTTGGTCACCCAATCCACTTTCCAAGGAACCGCTTTTGTAGATTCCAATATGCTCTTGTACAGTGAAATCTCAGCATCTATATTTTTTGGAATATACTTCATATTTTTATTTATTCGCCAATATAGTCAAAACAGCTTAACTAGGTATCGACTATCATACAACCGTGTATTTTATACGTACGTATATCGTTAGCATGGTTAAAATCATCTAGTCTCACCTGTAGACAAATACTCGCGATGGCTTATAGTAATCATAAAAACTTGGCCCTCTGTTCAACATCACACAAATGACCAACAAAAATGACAGCTAAACAAGTGGCATTAAGCCAATTATTTAAAACCGTAAGAACGGCAACGGTCAATATTTGCAACGGCCTTGCAAATGAAGACTTTGGCATTCAGCCAGCACCCGAGGTAAGCCCGCCAAAATGGCATCTTGGACATACCAGTTGGCTATTTGAGGAAGCTATTCTGGCGCCTTTTAAAACGGATTACAAACCGTTTAACCCGCACTACCAAACACTATTTAATTCCTACTATAAAGCGGTTGGTCCGCATACTTTGCAATCGAAACGAGGCGACCTATCGAGGCCAACCGTCGATGAGGTCATGCAATACCGTGCGCATATTGATGCGGCCATGCACGCACTGCTTACCAGCAGTGCTTTATCTGACAACACATGCGCATTAATTGAAACAGCCATCCATCATGAGCAGCAGCATCAAGAGTTGCTGTATATGGACATCAAATACATCCTTGCTAGCAATGCCATTCCCACCACTTACCAAGCGTCAGCACCCACCAGCGCACCGACTATTCAGACATCATGGGCGCACTTCGAAGAAGGGTTAGTCGACATTGGGGATACAGGTCATGCATTTGCATACGACAACGAACGTCCAACACACAAACATTACCTCTATCCGTTTGCCATTAACCAAGCGCTAGTCACTAATGGCGACTTCTTAGCATTCATAGAAAATCAAGGTTATCAGCAGGCACAATACTGGTTAAGCCAGGGCTGGGATTGGGTCACAAAGCATCATATCCAACAACCACTTTATTGGCGTCTGATTGATGACCAATGGTATGAATACACGCTATACGGCCTACTGCCATTAGACCTTAACCAACCGCTTGTACATATTAGCTATTTCGAAGCAGATGCTTTTGCCAAATGGAAAGGACTGCGATTACCAACAGAGCAAGAGCTTGAGGTTTTTTTAAACCGTACACAGTTAGAAGCAGGTAGCGACAGCTACCACCCTAACCATGCGCAAGCCGCTGAGCAAGTCTGGTGTTGGACAGCCAGCCAATACATGCCCTATCCACGGTACAAAGCTTTTGATGGCTTACTCAAAGAATACAATGGCAAATTTATGTGTAATCAATTTGTGTTGAGAGGCGGCTGCATCGTTACACCGCAAGGCCATTACCGGCACAGCTATCGCAACTTTTACTTACCAGAACAACGCTGGATGTTTTCAGGCATCCGCTTAGCAAAGGACATTACTTGAAACTCACCAACCTCATCGAGAATGACCTAAGTAGTGAGCACCGTGCTGCGTTTTTGTCGGATGTGGTCAACGGCCTCAGTGCACCGCAAAAATCGATTTCAGCTAAATATTTTTATGATGACCTTGGTAGCAAGCTCTTTCAAAAGATTTCTCAGCACCCAGATTATTACCCAACAAAAACTGAGTTCTCTATCTTAGAGGCAATCAGCGACATCCTTCCCACCATCATTCATGAATCAGAAATCGACATCATTGAATTAGGCGCTGGTGATGGACATAAAAGTGAGCGCATCATTAACGGATTTATCAAAGCTGGTTGTAAAGTAAACTTTTACCCTATCGACATTTCTGAACAGGCCATGCACCTCTTAGCAGACAATTTAAGTATCAGTGACGACTTGCATATTCATGGCATTGTCGCCGATTACTTACATGGCCTTAATCACCTAAAAATGCTATCTAGCAATAAAAAACTAGTCCTTTTTTTAGGTTCTAATATTGGCAACTTTAATAAAGTACAAACAAGTCAGTTTCTGACGATGTTGAGCAAATCTTTAAATGCCGAAGATTACACATTAATCGGTTTTGATTTAAAAAAAGACCCGGAATTACTTAACAAGGCGTATAACGATTCTGATGGGCTAACGAAAGCATTTAATTTAAACCTGCTAACAAGAATCAACCGTGAGCTTGGTGGTCATTTTGACCTCACAACATTCAAGCATTACGGTTTTTATAATCCATACCGTGGCACAATGGAAAGCTACTTAATCTCATTAGCAGATCAAGACATTCAATTAGAGGCTGCTAATCAAACATTTCATTTCAATCAATTTGAAGCCATACATTTAGAATATTCTCACAAATTCACAGCGTCTGGCATAGGCAAACTAGCAGAACGAAATGGATTTAGTGTGACGCAACTTTTCTCAGATGAGAAAAACTATTTCGTCGATGCATTATGGCAAGTGAA
>SPJO01000063.1 GCA_006844635.1 Methylophilaceae bacterium
AAAGATAGCATTATTGAAGCTGTTAAGTTTTCGCATATTCCAGGTAGCGGATTTGCTTATTTTGCAGTGTTAGCTGGGGTGTTTGTGACGGCATTTTATTCATTCAGGCTTTATTTCTTGGTTTTTCATGGCAAAGAAAAATGGCGTGAGCCTAAACCACATGATGATCACGACCACCACCATGGTCTCAGTCCAGACCAAGATCCACATGAGCCAGGCTGGGTTGTGAAGTTGCCATTAATCTTGTTAGCCATTCCATCTGTGATTATTGGTTATCTAGCCATTGAACCGATGCTGTTCGGTAATTTCTTTAAAGGCGTCATTACCGTTGATGCTGAATCACATCCAGCGATGGAACATTTGACACATCATTTCCATGAAGTGCTGCATAGTGCGGCTGGAATGGGGGTACATGGCTTCATGACGTTGCCATTTGCATTAGCATTGGCGGGTGTGGTGTTATCTTGGTTCTTCTATATGAAGCGACCTGATATCCCTGCTGCTATCCAGCAGAAATTCAGTTGGCTACATCGAATAATGGAAAATAAATATGGTTTTGATAGCTTTAATGAGCGTGTTTTTGCCGGCGGGTCACGTTTGGTTGGTAGCAAACTGTGGCAAATAGGCGATGTTAAGTTGATTGACGGAGCCATTGTGAATGGGACTGCGAATTTAATTGGCAAGCTATCAGGAGTTGTCCGCAAACTGCAAACAGGCATGATTTACCACTATGCTTTTGCCATGATTATTGGCGCATTCCTACTTTTATCACTTTATTCAAGAGTTTTTAATGCTAACTGATCATATTCTAAGTTTATCAATTTGGGTGCCGATATTGGCTGGTGTGCTCGTGCTCATCTTAGGGGATGATAGTCGTGCATGCTTTACCCGTTGGGTTGCATTGCTAGGCAGCCTAGCAGGCTTTGCAGTGACGTTGCCGCTATACCTGCTCTTTGATTTGAATAGTGGTATTCAATTTTTAGAGATTGCCAATTGGATTCCTGCCTTCAATATTAACTATATGTTGGGCGCTGATGGTTTTTCCGTTCCCCTTATTTTGTTGACCAGCTTTACAACGGTGATTGCTGTGGTTGCTTCATGGGAAAGTATTACCGATAACATTGCACAGTACATGGCGGCATTTTTAATCATGAGTGGCCTTATGATTGGTGTGTTTAGCGCTTTAGATGCTATTTTGTATTACGTGTTCTGGGAAGCGATGCTGATCCCAATGTTCTTGGTAATTGGTGTGTGGGGCGGACCTAATCGCGTTTACGCGACGATTAAGTTCTTTTTGTACACCTTGATTGGTTCTTTATTGATGTTGGTTGCCTTTATTTATCTTTACCACAAGACTGGCAGCTTCCATATTATTGACTACTACAAAGTCCCGCTCAGCATGGAAGAGCAAATCTATATTTTTGCAGCATTCTTTATGGCGTTTGCCGTTAAGATTCCAATGTGGCCTGTGCATACTTGGTTGCCAGATGCACACGTAGAAGCACCAACTGCTGGCTCTGTTGTACTGGCTGCCGTGATGTTGAAATTGGGCGGTTATAGTTTCCTACGCTTTGCGATGCCAATTGCACCAGATGCTTCACATTATTTAACTGGTTTCATGATTACCTTATCGCTCATTGCAATTTTATATATTGCTTTTGTCGCACTGGTGCAAAAAGACATGAAGAAGCTAATCGCTTACTCATCTATTTCCCATATGGGTTTTGTGACATTAGGTTTCTTCCTGTTTAGCCAGTTAGGCCTTGAGGGTGGTGTCGTGCAAATGATTTCTCATGGCTTTATTTCTGCTGCGATGTTCTTATGCGTGGGGGTGCTGTATGACCGCATGCATAGCCGACAGATTGCAGATTACGGTGGTGTGGCGAATACGATGCCAATTTTCACTGGCTTCGTCGTCTTGTTTGCCATGGCGAACAGTGGTTTGCCTGGTACCAGCGGTTTTGTTGGTGAGTTTATGGTGATTTTAGCTAGCGTGAAACATAATTTCTGGGTGGCATTTGTGGCGGCGAGCACATTAATTATTGGTGCATCCTACTCATTATGGATGGTTAAACGCGTGTTTTATGGTGAAGTGGCCAATGACAAAGTGTCAGCGCTTAAGGCTTTAAATAAACGTGAGTTTACGCTGCTCAGTGTATTGGCGCTATTTACTTTAGGGATTGGTGTTTACCCAGATGTTATTACTGAGTTAACACAAGCCACTTCAACGCAATTTTTAAATCATATGGCAGTGAGTAAGTTGCCAGCAGTGGGCATGTAAGCATGGATACAATTAATACAGACCTCTTTATTTCGCTGCCAGAAATCACTTTGCTTTGTATGGCAATGTTGATTCTAATCGTTGACTTGTTTTTAAATAAACAAAATCGCTTAATTATCTATGGCTTAGCACAAGTCACATTATTTGTTGGTGCTTACTTGGTTTGGGGTACCCATAATGCGACTGTTGAATATGCCTATAGCGGTTTGTTTGTTGATGATCCGCTGAGTGATGTATTAAAACTAGCCACCTTAATTGGTGCCTCGGTCATGCTGGTCTATACCCGGCATTATATGATGTTGCGAAATATGTTCTCAGGGGAGTATTACTCCCTATTACTATTTGCTGTCGTCGGCATTATGGTCATGATTTCTGGTAAGAATATGTTGACCATCTATATGGGCTTGGAGTTACTGTCACTATGTACCTATGCATTAGTCGCTTTGGATAGAGATAACGCCCATGCTACAGAAGCGGCAATGAAGTATTTCGTCCTTGGGGCGCTTGCTTCAGGTATGTTGCTTTATGGGATGAGTATGATTTATGGTGTGACCGGTAACTTAGATTTGGGCCGCATTTCAAATGGGCTTAACCAAATGCAAATGCAACGCCCAGATTTTGTGAAAGACCCGGTACTTGTGCTCGGTCTGGTATTTATTGTGGCAGGTTTAGCCTTTAAATTAGGGGCGATTCCTTTTCATATGTGGGTGCCAGATGTCTATCAAGGCTCACCAACCGCCATTACCATCATGATTGGTTCCATCCCTAAATTCGCTGGTTTTGCCATGGCAATTCGTTTGCTCGTACAAGGTTTAGACACAATGTTTGCAGATTGGCAGCAGATGCTGCTGATCATGGCAGTATTATCAATAGCGATTGGTAATATCACTGCCATTGCACAAACTAACCTGAAACGGATGCTGGCCTATTCAACCATCTCTCACATTGGTTTTTTATTGCTGGGATTGATGAGTGCTAGCTTGAATGGCTTCACTTCAAGTATGTTTTATGTCTGTGCTTATGTCTTAATGAGTTTAACAGGCTTCGGTATGATTCTATTGTTATCTAGAAAAGGCCATGAAGCAGAACAGCTCAGTGACTTGGCCGGTTTAAATAAACGTAGCCCATGGACAGCATTCTTAATGCTTATCACGATGTTCAGTATGGCCGGCGTGCCGCCAACGATTGGTTTCTATGCAAAGTTTGCTGTCTTACAGGCTGCACTGCAAGCCGGCTTTGTCTGGGTTGTTGTTTTTGCTGTAGTGATGGCCGCTATCGGTGCATTTTATTATCTACGTGTGATTAAAATCATGTACTTTGATCAGCCGGAAGACGAAGCACCGATTGATGCCCCATTGGATATGCGCTTGGTATTGAGTGCTAATGTGATGGCATTATTACTCATTGGGTTGATGCCACAAGGGTTGATGGCCTTATGTGCTAAAGCTATTTTCTTTACTTTAAAAGGTGGCTAAATAGCTATAAACATTAAGTGATGGAGTCGCTTTTTAGACTCAATCTTTAAACACAAAAAAGCCAAGCTTAATGCTTGGCTTTTTTGTGAGCTTCAATTTTGATTAAAATAATTGTTTGCCATTACCTAGTAAATCTGAATGACAGTCTTTTTCCGCTTTCAGACATTTATTTACGAATGTTTTTGCGATGTCTTCATCCCAACCATTTACCCAGTCTGCATGAGCAGTGCTACCAGGTGTTGCTGTGTCTGGATCGCTAGCTAAACGCCAATCTTTCGTACCTCGGCTAGACGTCACATCATAAAAAACATTGACTGTAATATTAGGGATGCGTACAGGGTGGCTAGATGGGCAAGAATCCGACCAAACAGCATGCGCCATATGCTCCATATGGTCAGGCGAATCTAGGTTTTTACCATCCCAGCAGTTAGGAAAGTTTATACCATATCGGATAAAACCTCCTTTTCCACAAGATGGAATTTTACCAATACCTCTGCCTGCCCAGTTCTCATTACACATGAATTCAGCCTTAGCGTCCTTCGCTATCATTCTTAAACCTTTAGGCATGACTGTTACATCACGTGTACGTTGTGTTTTATAGTATACGCCGATACCATCAGGCTTTAATGGTGTATTCGTTGCCGTGTCGATCATGCTTGGTACCCAGTAAGCAGATCGGTTTGCAATACCGCCATTACAAGTCCCTTTACCCACATTCGCTAAGTTATTCAAATCACTTTTGTAATTAACAGACGTGTTGCCGAAAAAGGTATGGTGGTGCGATGCGCCTTCTTGATTAGGATAAACAAGTGGGTCATCGTTAGCCATATGGCTATACTCACAATTTAATCTAAAAGCAGCAGTGCCAGCTTCGCCGCTGTTACTATAACTATAGTCTGCAGGACCAATATCTAGTGAGTTGCTTCCAGTAGCAGGTGTTGGGACTTTACTTAAGTCTACAGCTGGCAGATTACCTTTTTGAATAATTTCTGGTGCTGGAGTCGGTGCTGGATCCGGAGTCGGTGCTGGATCCGGTGTTGGTGCTGGGTCCGGAGTTGGTGCTGGATCCGGTGCCGGTGCTTGTGGTGCCGGTGTTGGAGCTGGGTCAGCAACAGGAGCTGGTGTCTCACTTAATTTTGCAGCGGCAAGGGTTGCCTTTGCTTCATTTGCCGCTTTTTTTGCTTTAATAGCTTGTTTATTTAATGCTTCAGCACGTTGTTTTGCTACTTCAAGTTCTTTCGCCGTCGTGTTTGTATTTCTTGCTAACTTTCGCGCGTTGGCTTGAGCTTGGGCTGCTTGGCGTTTAAGAGCCCTTGCATTTTCTGACGCCGTTGTTTTGTTAAGCCTAGCCTTCGCTATTGTTATTCTTCTTTCGCTTCTGACTTGCGCCTTAGTTGCACGGTTAACTTTTTTGATTTGTTTTCGATTTTGTTTTTTTGCAGCCTTGATTGTGCGTTTACTAGCGTTTGATTCAGTCAGCGATTTAACGCGTTCATCTGCAATAGCTGCTTTACGTTCTGCTATTTCTAAATAGGCAGTAACCGCCTTATTGTTAAGTCTAGCAGCACGTAACTTTGCTTCTTGGCGAGTCGTTTTGTCATTATTTGAGTTTCTGGCTTCTTCATAAGCACTTAATGTTTCTCGAGTTAGCTCGTCTGCATGTTGAATAAGTTCATCAAGGTCGAGATTTTTGTAATCTGTAGATGATTCAATAGCTAAAAAGGCGACTGTCTTTTTAGTTTTTTGATCTACGTTAACATTTGTTTTTGTAGTTTTAGTTGGTAGTGCACACAAGTCTTTTGATTGAATGCTATTGACTAATTCATCAGGGCTTGCTTTTACCGCTTTCACATTCGCCGGTGGATTTTCTGAATAACGCACAACACCTTTATCATCGCGGTATTTATATACGTCGGCGATAACATGTTGCGTAAATAGTAGAGCGGAAGTTACTGGTACGATGAATAGGGCTTGTTGAGTGAGCTTGGATAGCTTAAACATAGTATAGATTTAACCTTTATGTTATGTATTGCCCCCTGTAGCGAGAATATTACTAAACATGAAGGCCTGAAGTCAACAATAAAGCCTAAAAAGTTCTATGGATGGACAGTTAAATAACTATTGGGAATATTGGGATATATTCTTCGCATGCTTAGCATTAGGCAGAACTGTTTTGCTTTTTAATATAAAATAGTTTTATTTATATTAGTAGGCGGTGAAGCATGCGTTTAGGGCGGCAAAGAGAAAGTAGCAATGTTGAAGATCGACGTAGAAGCCGAGCAAGGGGCGGTCGTAGTATCGGCATTGGGACGATTTTGATGGTATTGGCAGCGCTGTATTTTGGTATAGATCCTTCGATGGTTCTAAATATGGGGCAAGGCATGTCACAACAGTCGCAACAGCAGGCTGAGCCAATACCTGAGAATGATGAAATGGCTAAGTTTGTTTCTAAAGTGTTAGGTAGTACAGAAGACACATGGGGTAAGATTTTCAAAAATTCTGGGCACAATTACCCAGCACCAAAACTTGTCTTATTTAGAGGGCGCACGCAAACCGCATGTGGCGCAGGCCAAGCTGCAATGGGGCCATTTTACTGCCCCGCTGATAGCAAAGTGTATATTGATTTGTCGTTCTATGATGAAATGAAAAACCGTTTTAATGCACCAGGCGACTTTGCACAAGCTTATGTGATTGCACATGAGGTGGGACATCACATACAAAACCTAATGGGTACTTCAGATCAAGTGCAACAAGCACGTAGAAGTGCGCGAAATGAAGCTGAAGCCAATCAATACTCTGTACGTTTAGAATTGCAGGCAGATTGCTATGCCGGTGTTTGGGCACATCATGCAGATGGCGCGAACCGTATTTTAGAAGCGGGTGATGTTGAAGAGGCCATGCGAGCTGCAGCAGCCATTGGTGATGATGCATTACAAAAGCAAGCACAAGGTTATGCAGTGCCTGATAGCTTTACACATGGCACATCTGAACAGCGAAAGCGTTGGTTCAACCAAGGCTTAACTGTGGGTGATGTGAATAAGTGTGATACGTTCAGCGCAGCACGCGTTTAACTGCAATGAAAAAGAAGATTGATTTAACGGAACACTGTGTCAGTTCTGCGACGCTCGCGGATGGCAATATGTTAACGGCCAAGCGAGATACGGTTCGCCTGCCAGATGGCAGCGAAAGCTACCGTGAGTATGTGTTGCATCCAGGCGCTGTTGTGATTGTTGCTTTACTCCCCAATGGCCACCTTGTTTTAGAGAGACAGTTCCGATACCCATTGCACCAAACGTTTATTGAATTGCCAGCTGGGAAGATTGACCCGAATGAAGATGTATTGGTTACAGGGAAAAGAGAGCTTCTAGAAGAAACGGGCTATATTGCAGATGATTGGGTAAAACTCGGCATTCAGCATCCTTGTATCGGCTACTCCAACGAAGTGATCCATATTTATCTGGCAACAGGGCTGACGGCAGGGCAGCATGCGTTGGATGATGGGGAGTTCCTAGAAGTGTTTGATGTGAGCTTTGATGCCTGTTTGGAAATGGTGCTGAGCGGTGAGATTACCGACAGTAAGACCATCACGGCGCTGTTTCTAGCGGAAAAATATTTAGCCCAACAACATGGCTAAGGTGTTGTTAGTCGGTTGTGGTGACCTTGGTGGCCGCATTGCGCAGTTGCTATCTGCTGCAAAGCATGAAGTCGTTGGCGTTAGGTTGAGTGATAAGCCTAGCGTTACACATATGCACTGTATACAAGCGGATGTGACTGACGTGTCTTCTTTGCTTCCACTGGTGGATGTCCAGCCAGATATTCTAATTTATTGTGTCGCTGCCAATGCACAGACTGATAAAAGCTATCAGGCGCATTATGTTGATGGTTTAAAGCATGTGCTAGCGACACAGACTAACAACGATCATTTAAAGCATATCTTTTTTATTTCCAGTACACGGGTTTATGGGCAAGTGCCAGATGCGCTAATTGATGAGTCGGTTGAGGCGGTGCCAGCAGATTTTGGTGGTGAACGATTATTGCAAGCTGAGGGTCTATTAGATGAATTAGCATGTGATACAACGGCTATTCGCCTTGCCGGTATTTATGGCCCTGGGCGTCTTTATTTGGTGAAGATGGCAAAAGACCCTAATCGATGGCCAGCCGCTAACAAATGGACAAACCGTATTCACCGAGACGATGCTGCAGCTTTTATTACATACTTATGTGAAAAAGCTGTTGCGAATGAAAAACTGTACAACTGCTATATCGGCACTGATAATATGCCTGCCTTACAGTATGATGTGTTGAACTGGTTGGCGGCTAAGTTGAATATGCCTGCAGTACCATTAGTGCAGCTTAATGATGCGCAAAAGGTTGGTGGGAAGAAATTAACAAATAAACGCATGAAAGCATCTGGCTATCAGTTGAAGTATGCCAACTACCAACTAGGGTATGATGAAATTTTAAAAAGAGAAGTGTTAAAAAATGGTTAGGTTCTTTCTGGTTTGGGTTGTTTCTTTATGCTGTACAAGCGCTGTTGCTGAAGGAGATGAGACGTTTTCTCGATGGCTAGCAGATCTGAAACAAGAGGCACGCGAGGAAGGCATTTCTGAACAAACCATTCGTCAGACATTTGAAGATGCAAAGTTTTTGCCTAGGGTGATTGAGTTAGACCGCTCCCAACCAGAGTTTATTACCACTTTTACGACTTATCTCCATAAAAGAGTGACCAGCAAGCGCTTGATTGCTGGCCGTTTGGCACTCAAAAAACATGAGGATCTACTGAAGAAAGTAGAGTTTCAATACGGTGTGCCCAAAAATATTTTAGTGGCGTTTTGGGGACTGGAAACAAATTATGGTGGTAATAAAGGTGATTTTGGCCTACCTTCCGCTTTGATGACGCTTGCTTATGAAGGGCGTCGCGCTGAGTTTTTCCGAAGCCAGCTAATGAATGTGATGCGCATTGTGGATGGCGGGCACAATAATGTTGCAGGAATGCGGGGCTCTTGGGCTGGCGCAATGGGGCATATGCAGTTTATGCCATCCACTTTTTTAGCCTATGCCGCTGATGGTGATGCGGATGGCCGCAAGAATATTTGGACCTCTTTGCCTGATGCATTTACATCTGCGGCTAATTATTTATCTAGTGTTGGTTGGCAAACAGGTGAGCCTGTGGCGATCGAAGTGAAGTTGCCAGTCAACTTTGAGTACTATCAAGCACAGCTCGATATTCGGCAGCACAGCAAGCATTGGGCGGCATTAGGTGTGGTGCAAGCCAATGGCAAGACTTTGCCTAGCCTTAATAACACTGCTTTGTTATTGCCACAAGGCTGGCAAGGCCCAGCATTTTTAGTTGCAACTAATTTTGATGTTGTGATGAAGTGGAATCGATCGGTGAATTATGCAATATCAGTTAGTCACTTAGCGGATCAGCTACTGTCAAATAAACCTTTGGTTTACGGTATCGATGCTGATGAGAATGGAATTTCTTTTGATCAAGCTTGGGCTTTGCAAACGAAACTCAATGCATTGGGTTATAACAGCGGTAAACCTGATGGGTTGCCTGGCACTAAAACCAAAGAAGCCATTAGGAATTACCAATTAGCGAACCGATTGCCAGCTGATGGTTACCCATCTTTGGCTCTGTTTAACAAAATCATGGGTTATAAATGAGGCTGAAGTGTTTTTGCATTGATTGTCAGCAAGCAATCAGCTAAAATCACGCCTTTCTTATAGAGGCGGTTAGCTCAGTTGGTTAGAGCGCTTGGTCGACATCCAAGAGGTCATCAGTTCGAATCTGATACTGCCTACCAAATAAAAAAGCCACTTCATATCAGAAGTGGCTTTTCTCATTTTCAAGAGCGCGCTTACTCTTCTTGTACCTTTAAGTTACCACCAGCGCCTAAACCACCTTTAACTTTTTGTGTTTTGTAGTTTTTGACTGCTCTGACCATATTGTTATACGAGTCTGTGAAAGCGCCAACAATCACTTTACCTTCAGGTGTCTTAGTATAACCACCAGCACCACCTGCAGTGCCACCTGTAAATAAGCCTCCAAACAGGTTGAAGTCTGTATTTTTTGCACTACCTTCAGCTGCTGCTAGCTGGACGCTAGAGCGGTTGTCTGTCAGTGTGAGAAGCGTGCTGGCCTCTTTAAATTTCAAACCACCAGCAAGGGCACCGAGCCAACCACCGCCAAAGTGAGAAATAGCAGCACCAACACCACCAGAGTCTTTACTGCTGAAGGTGATGCTAGGAATCATGGCGTAATCTGCAGCGACGATCTGACCTTTGTGCATTTTGCTTGATTTACGTAATTCACCAGTCTCGTTTAATGCGCGCTCGTTTAGGCCCATATTGAGACCTCTACCACGGTCAACAACGACAAAGCAATTAGATTGTTGCACAAGTAGTTTAAGCACGGGCACTGTAGAACCTAGCTGATACTCATGACGTAGGCGGTAATACCAGTCTGAGCGATCATCCTCAACGATGGCTAGTGTGCCTAGCGGATTGTCGCAGTGTTCTAGCTGCGAGTTCGCATTTTGCGCATTACCCCCACCAGCTGATCCAGTTGCTGCTGTCTTGGCACTATCATTACCAATATCCAGCACGCCACCAAGATCAAGCGCAAAACATGTTGTACTGCCAAATGCTAGTGCAATTACTAATAGGGATTGTTTAATTGTTTTATCCATTGCAATATCGGTCCTAGTTAAGAGATTATTAAGAAGCCATATTATATAGGCATATAATAAATTTTTATATAATTTATACAGCAGTATAATTATTTTTTAAAATCTCTGTTTACTAGTCAATTCACAATTGGCTTTTGATTCATTGCCTTCTGTCTTGTATATCATCGTGCCAGATATGCGGTTAATCGAGATGCGGCTACCTTTTGTTGTGGCAACGATATAAGTGTCAGAAAGCTTCTCAATATCAAATGTAGCCACCTGTTTTCCATCATGTTGTTGTAATAACTGCTGTTTTTCTGGATTAAAAGCAAAGAACATTTCATTGTCTTTGGCTTGGCAACTGATATATTTGAAGCCATTTTCATCAACTGGCGTTGTAACAACTGCAGCAGCAGGCGCTGTTTTTGCCTTTACTTTCTCTTCTAGCGCGAGCACTGCGCTATTACAGAACTTGCTAGATAATGAAATAAGGCCTGAGTCATATAAGTGTTTGGTGACTTTGCCATTATTAATTAAAAAGAAGTGAGATTGTAGTTTGTTCACTTCCTTAATTGGAATTAGGGTGCAGACACGGTAACCAAATTTTTCTTGGCCAAGGCGTTGAAATACGTATTTATTTGGTTCGTTTAAGAAGTGCGTCTTGCTTAAGTCTAAGGTTTTACCTTTGCGCTTCTTCTCAAGATAGGTGTTGATGATTTGTTTATAATCTATCGGCTTCTCGCCAAAACTCACGCTGTTTGCTGTTGATGATGGTGATTGAGATGTCGTAGCGCAAGCAGATAAGAAACTGATGCAGATGAGCAGAAAAAGCGTGCGTTGTATTTTGGATATAGTCAAAGTGAGTCCTAAACAGTTAAGTTATTCATCGTAAGTGTCTTGCAAAATAATAAAGGAATCAGTTCATAATCACAATCGTATAAATACTGGCTGAATAGCGGGTTAAGAAGATTGGTTTAAATGCTTGATGAATTGCGAGGATAAGGCAGTGTATGAGATAATGTTGTGTTTAGATTAAGCCGCTTGCGGCTTTTATTGTTTTTGTAGAGATTTTTATGCCTATTATTCGCTTACCTGATGGTTCTGAACGACAATTTGATGCCCCCGTGACTGTGACTGATGTCGCGATGGATATCGGCCCTGGGCTGGCTAAAGCAGCACTTGCGGGTAAAGTGAATGGCGAGCTGGTGGATACCAGCTACCTGATTGAATCAGATAGTGACTTAGCCATTATCACCGATAAGAATGACGAAGGTTTAGAAATTATTCGTCATTCGACTGCGCATTTGCTGGCTTATGCCGTCAAAGAACTGTTTCCTGATGCTCAAGTGACCATTGGTCCAGTCATTGAAAATGGCTTCTACTATGACTTTAGTTATAAGCGTGCCTTTACACCTGAAGATTTAGCAAAAATCGAACAGAAAATGAAGGAGCTTGCTAAGAAGAACGAGCAAGTGACTAGAAAAGTCATGCCGCGTGATGAAGCGGTTGAATACTTTAATGGCATTGGCGAAAAATACAAAGCAGAGTTGATTGCGAGTATTCCTGCAGATGAAGAAGTTTCGCTTTACACTGAAGGAGACTTTACTGATTTGTGCCGCGGCCCACACGTGCCAAGCACAGGTAAGCTAAAAGCATTTAAGCTCATGAAAGTGGCGGGCGCTTATTGGCGTGGCGACAGTAATAATGAAATGTTGCAGCGTATATACGGCACAGCATGGCGCAATAAAGATGAGTTGAAAGCGTATCTGTTCCAACTAGAAGAAGCTGAAAAACGTGATCATCGTAAGCTGGGTAAATTCCTAGACTTTTTCCATATGCAAGACGATGCACCGGGCATGGTGTTCTGGCATCCTAAAGGCTGGGCGCTATGGCAAGAAATTGAGCAGTATATGCGGCAGATGTTTATCGATTATAACTACCAAGAGGTGCGTACCCCTGCGGTGCTTGATAAAACCTTATGGGAGAAGTCAGGTCATTGGCAGAATTACCAAGATAATATGTTCGTCACCGCATCAGAGAATCGCGATTATGCAGTGAAGCCAATGAACTGTCCTGGGCATATCCAAATATACAAAAGCAACTTGCATAGTTATCGTGATTTACCATTGCGTTTGGCTGAGTTTGGCTCTTGTCATCGAAATGAACCGTCAGGCGCTTTGCATGGTTTGATGCGCGTGCGCGGCTTTACACAAGATGATGCACATATCTTCTGTACAGAAGAGCAGGTTGAGTCAGAAGTCGCAGACTTTATTAAGATGCTATATAAAGCCTATGATGACTTTGGCTTTAATGAAGTGTTGGTGAAGTTGTCTACTCGCCCTGAGAAGCGTATTGGCTCGGATGAGGAGTGGGATAAAGCGGAAGCATCATTGGCAAATGCACTAAAAGCGAATGATTTGGACTTTGAATACTTGCCAGGTGAGGGTGCCTTTTATGGACCTAAAATTGAGTTTACGCTGAAAGATAGCTTAGGGCGCTTGTGGCAGTGCGGCACTGTTCAGTTGGATGCTAACTTGCCAGAGCGCTTAGATGCAGAATATGTTGCAGAAGACAATGAGCGGAAACGCCCTGTAATGTTGCATCGTGCCATTGTGGGTTCGATGGAGCGTTTTATGGGTATTTTGATTGAGCATTATGCGGGTGCGATGCCAACTTGGTTGGCACCAGTACAGGCGATGGTATTGAATATTTCTGATGCACAGGCGGACTATGTGTCGCAAGTGGTTGAAAAGTTGAAGAAAAGTGGCGTGAGATGCGATTTTGACTTGAGAAATGAGAAGATTACCTATAAAATACGCGAACATAGCTTGCAGAAGCTGCCATATATACTCGTGGTAGGCGATAAAGAGGTGCAAGCTGGGTGTGTAGCCGTGCGGACCAGAAAAGGCGAAGATTTGGGTTCGATGCCAATTGAGGCGTTTGTTGAACGCATCAAACAAGACATTGAAACTAAAGCTTAGCAGCTGGCAAAGCGCGGCTTTTGATTTGTAAATTGAATATTTAGGGGATAGTTATAGCTCAGGACAGAGGTAAAGGGACGAGAATTAACGGTGAAATCACAGCGCAAGAAGTGCGTTTAGTGGGCGTTGATAATGAACCGTTAGGAATTGTAAGCTTGGCAGAAGCATTTGCACAAGCAGAAGAAATCGATATCGACCTTGTAGAAATTGCGCCGAATGCTGCCCCACCTGTTTGCCGTTTAATGGATTACGGCAAATTTAAATACGCTGAAAGTAAGCGCCTGCACGAGCAAAAGCTCAAGCAAAAGCAAGTGCAGATTAAAGAAGTGAAGTTTCGCCCAGGTACTGATCAGGGCGATTACAAGATTAAAGTACGGAATATCACACGCTTTTTAGGCGATGGCGATAAGGTGAAATGTACCTTACGGTTTAGAGGCCGTGAGATTACGCACCAAGAGTTGGGCTTAGCATTGCTAAGACGTGTGCAGGCTGACTTAGAAGAAATTGCAGTGGTTGAGCAGTTTCCTAAAATGGAAGGCCGCCAGATGGTGATGGTGCTTGCACCCGTTAAAGTGGTGCCAGTGAAAAAAGCGGCGAAGCCAAAGAAAGAAAAACCGCAAGCTGAAAAGCCTGCTGAAACAACAGATAAATAGAACAGTTTTTTATGAGTGATACGGCCAAAAAGGCATGCCTAAGCACTCTCAATTACTCTTAAGGAGAAAAAAATGCCAAAAATGAAAACAAAGAGCAGCGCCAAAAAGCGCTTTAAGTTCTTGGGCAGCGGTAAAGTTAAGCGCACCCATTCACATCTACGTCATATCTTGACAAAGAAAACAACGAAGCAGAAGCGCAAGCTACGTGGCACTTCTATCATTTCATCTAACGACGTCAAGCGTGTACGCGCAATGATGCCAACACGATAAGGAGATAGAGTATGCCTAGAGTCAAAAGAGGTGTCGTTGCTAGAGCAAGACATAAGAAAGTATTAAAAGCTGCCAAAGGTTATCGTGGTCGTCGTAAAAATGTATACCGCGTAGCAAAACAAGCAGTGATGAAAGCTGGTCAATATGCTTATCGTGACCGTCGTCAGAAAAAACGTCAATTCCGTACATTATGGATTGCACGTATCAATGCGGGTTCTCGTGAGTTTGGTTTAACTTACAGCCGTTTCATGAATGGTTTGAAAAAGTCATCAGTTGAAGTGGATCGTAAAGTACTAGCAGATTTAGCTGTGTTTGATAAAGCAGCTTTTGCCAAGTTTGTTGATTTGGCTAAAGCAGGGCTTGCAGCATAGTTTCATCTAACGAAAAAAGAGGCTGCGGCCTCTTTTTTTTTCTTAAACATTAGAGATATTTAAGAGCGATATGGCAAATTTAGACCATTTAATCACAGAAGCAGAAGCAGACTTTGCTGCTTGCGATACGACAACGGCATTAGAAGATGCGAAAGCCAAATACCTTGGTAAAACAGGTGCGCTGACAACGGCACTCAAAGGGTTGGGTAAGCTTTCGGCAGAAGAGCGCCCGAAAGCTGGCGCTGCGATCAATGTTGTTAAAAAAGGTGTTGAAGCTGCCTTAAATGCAAGACGAGAAGCCATATTAGATGCTGCCCAAGCTGCGCAGTTGGCGAATGAGTCATTAGATATTACATTGCCTGCCCGTGCACAATCGCAAGGCGGTTTGCATCCTGTGACGTTAACGCTGCAACGCATTGAGCAACTTTTTCATTCGATTGGTTTTGATGTTGCTACTGGTCCTGAGGTTGAAACGGATTTTTATAACTTTACCGCGTTAAATATTCCTGAGAATCATCCTGCGCGTGCCATGCACGATACTTTTTACGTGGATGATGACCATGTGCTACGCACGCATACTTCACCCGTGCAAGTGCACTATATGGAGGATGCGCTAAAAGAGAATAAGACACCACCGCTGAAAATTATTGCGCCAGGCCGTGTTTATCGCGTGGATTCAGATGCCACCCATTCTCCAATGTTTCATCAAGTCGAGGGCTTATGGGTGGACCAAGAAATTAGTTTCGCTAACCTAAAAGGCGTAGTGCAAGACTTTCTACAAAAATTCTTTGAGCGTGATGATTTGACAGTACGCTTTCGTCCATCATTCTTCCCTTTTACTGAACCTTCAGCAGAAATGGATATGAGCTGGAATGGTGGCTGGTTAGAAATAGGGGGCTGTGGCATGGTGCACCCTGAAGTGTTTAAGCATGTGAATATTGATAGCGAACAATACCAAGGTTTTGCTTTTGGTCTTGGTGTTGAACGGCTGGCGATGCTTCGCTACGGTGTGAATGATTTACGCCACTTCTTTAATAATGATTTGCGCTTTTTAAGCCAATTTTCTAAGTAGATAATAATTATGCAATTTTCAGAACATTGGTTACGTCAATTTGTAAA
>SPJO01000066.1 GCA_006844635.1 Methylophilaceae bacterium
CTAATGCGCATATTGTCCGTACGTTTATTGTTACGAGTGCGGTAACCTTTAGTTTGCACACCCCAAGGACTTACCGGATTCATACCAGCAGCCGTACGACCTTCACCACCACCATGCGGGTGATCAACCGGGTTCATCACAACACCACGAACCGTTGGACGAACGCCGCGCCAGCGCATTGCGCCCGCTTTACCGATTGAACGTAGTGAATGTTCGCCATTACCGACTTCACCGATAACCGCTTTACAGTCAACGTGTACACGGCGAACCTCGCCAGAGCGTAAACGTAGCTGCGCATAAATACCTTCTCTTGCTAGTAACTGTACTGATGTACCAGCTGAACGTGCAATTTGCGCACCCTTACCTGGCTGTAATTCGATACAGTGAATAGTGCTACCAACTGGAATATTGCGTAATGGCAACGCATTACCCGCTCTAATTGGCGCTTCTGAACCACTGATTACTTGATCACCAGCTGCGATACCTTTAGGAGCAATCATGTAACGACGCTCACCATCTGCATAGCATAACAATGCAATATGTGCAGAACGGTTAGGATCGTATTCGATATGCTCCACTTTCGCAGGGATACCATCTTTATTACGACGGAAATCGATAATACGATAGTGCTGCTTATGACCACCACCTTGGTGACGAGTCGTAATGCGGCCATTATTATTACGGCCAGCATTTTTGCTTTGACTTTCTAATAAAGGCGCATGTGGCTTACCTTTATGTAGGTCTGGCGTAACAACCTTAACAATCCCACGCTGACCCGGGGAAGTTGGTTTTGCTTTAACTAATGCCATTTCTTCTCTCCTTATTCGCCAGCTGCGAAGTTAATTTCTTGACCAGGCTTTAAGCTAACATAAGCCTTCTTCCAGTCGTTACGCTTGCCCATTGTGCGGCCTGCGCGCTTTGTTTTACCTAACACATTCGCAGTGGTAACTGCTTCAACCTCAACTTCAAATACAAGCTCGACAGCTGCTTTGATTTCAGGCTTTGTTGCATCTTTACGCACTTTAAAAGCGATTTGTTGATGCTTGTCAGCAACATTTGTTGCTTTTTCAGTCACTTGCGGTGCAAGGATGACTTGCAACAAACGATCTTGAGTGTGAATTAGTGCGCTCATGCTAGCATCTCCTCAAGTTTCTTCACTGCACCAGCAGTTGCCAATACTTTAGGGAAGCGAACCAAGCTAACAGGGTCAGCATGTTGCGCTTCAACTACCATTACATTCGTAAGGTTGCGTGAAGATAAATATAAATTCTCATCAAAGCCATCCGTTAGCAATAACACGCCATCGTCATAACCAAGACCTTTAATTTTCTCAACGAATTGCTTTGTTTTTGGTGTGTCGACTTTAAAGTCTTCAACCACTGCAATACGCTCTTGACGAACCAACTCAGAAAGAATCGTCTGCATACCTGCACGGTAAGCTTTACGGTTAACTTTATGTGTATAGTTATCAATTGGACTTGCTGGGAAAGCACGTCCACCCCCACGCCAAATTGGGCTAGACGTCATACCTGCACGTGCATTACCCGTTCCTTTTTGACCATAAGGTTTTCTTGTTGAGTGTTTAACGGTACCGCGTGTCTTTTGTGCACGTGTTGATGTGCGGGCATTTGCCATATACGCAACAACAACTTGATGTACTAACGCTTCGTTAAATTCACGACCAAAAGCTTCATCAGAGACTTTAACGCCCTTTTTAGCCGCTTGGCCTTTATTGTCAATTAGTTTGATTTCCATTATTTAGCTCCCTGCGTTTTGGTCGCTTTTGTTTTAACAGCAGGACGTACAACAACATCACCACCCTTAGAACCTGGAACAGCACCCTTAATCAACAACAAGTTGCGCTCCGCATCCACGCGCACAACTTCTAGATTTTGAGTAGTCACTTTAGCATCACCTAAATGACCCGCCATGCGCTTACCAGGGAAAACACGACCTGGATCTTGCGCCATACCTTGCGAACCAATTTTCTTATGTGCTTTTGAGTTACCATGTGTAGCACGACCTGATTTAAAGCCGTGACGCTTGATACCACCGGCAAAACCTTTACCGATAGAAGTCCCCGTTACATCCACCAACTGACCTGCTTCAAATAGCTCAACTGAGATATCTGAACCAACAGCATGATTGGCAGTAACTTCTGCATCTACATTGAATTCTTTTATGCCTGAACCCGCAGCAACGCCAGCCTTGGCATAATGCCCAGTCAGCGCCTTATTAATGCGGCTAGCACGACGTTCGCCGTAAGCAACTTGAAGGCCTGTATAGCCATCTGCTTCGACAGTCTTGATCTGTGTCACACGGTTAGGCTTCACCTCTAACACGGTTACTGGGATGCTATTACCATCCTCAGCAAACACGCGAGTCATGCCTACCTTGCGACCAATAAGCCCTAAGCTCATGATCTATTCCTTATTATTTAATTTAAAAAGCCGATTACAATTGACCGACTTCTGTGAAAGAGCGCGGATTATACCGAACTCTCAGAATTTTTACAACAGCGCTGGAGCGCTAATTGCAATTTTTTACTATTTACAGCTTAATTTCTACATCTACGCCAGCTGGTAGATCTAATTTCATCAGTGCATCCACTGTTTTATCAGTTGGATCCACAATATCCATTAAACGCTGGTGTGTTCTAATTTCGAACTGGTCACGCGATTTTTTGTTCACGTGTGGTGAACGCAAAATATCAAAACGTTCTTTGCGTGTTGGCAACGGTACTGGACCTTTTACCACAGCACCGGTACGTTTAGCTGTTTCAACAATTTCTTGAGCAGATTGATCAATCAAGCGATAGTCAAATGCTTTCAAACGTATACGAATTTTCTGAGCTGCCATGTTTTTTCCTTATAAAGAGCGAAACGGCAGACTTCAGCCTGCCGTTTTATTTAAATTACTTACTAAGCAATAATCTTAGCAACAACACCCGCACCAACGGTACGGCCACCTTCACGAATAGCGAAGCGTAAACCTTCTTCCATCGCAATCGGTGCAATCAATTCAACTGTAATCGATACGTTGTCACCAGGCATTACCATTTCTGTGCCTTCCGGCAATTCAACAGCACCTGTTACGTCTGTTGTACGGAAGTAAAACTGTGGACGGTAACCTTGGAAGAATGGTGTGTGACGACCACCTTCATCTTTACCCAACACATAGATCTCTGCTGTGAATTTTGTATGTGGTGTGATTGTGCCTGCTTTTGCTAGCACTTGACCACGTTCTACGTCTTCACGTTTAGTACCACGTAAAAGTACACCAACGTTATCGCCAGCTTGACCTTGGTCTAGCAATTTACGGAACATTTCAACACCAGTACAGGTAGTTGCTTCCGTTGCTTTAATACCAACGATTTCGATTTCATCACCAACAGTGATGATACCGCGCTCTACACGACCAGTTACCACAGTACCACGACCAGAAATTGAGAATACATCCTCAACTGGCATTAGGAATGCGCCGTCGATTGCACGCTCTGGCTCTGGGATGTATGTGTCTAGTGCTTCAGCTAATTTAAGAATTGCTGGCTCACCAATCTCTGACTCGTCACCTTCAAGGGCTTTTAGTGCAGAACCTTTGATAATTGGTGTGTCATCACCTGGGAATTCGTATTTGTCTAATAACTCACGTACTTCCATTTCAACTAGCTCTAGTAGCTCTTCGTCGTCTACCATGTCTGCTTTGTTTAGGAATACGATGATGTATGGAACACCAACTTGGCGACCCAATAGGATGTGCTCACGTGTTTGTGGCATCGGACCGTCAGCTGCTGATACAACTAGAATAGCGCCGTCCATTTGCGCAGCACCTGTAATCATGTTCTTAACGTAATCAGCATGGCCTGGGCAGTCAACGTGTGCATAGTGACGTGTCTCTGTCTCATACTCAACGTGTGATGTATTAATGGTAATACCACGTGCTTTTTCTTCAGGTGCTGAGTCAATCTCAGAAAAATCGCGCTTGTCACCACCAAATTTCTTCGTCAATACCGTAGAAATCGCTGCCGTTAATGTTGTCTTACCATGATCCACGTGACCAATTGTACCAACGTTAACATGCGGCTTGGTCCGTTCAAACTTGTCTTTTGCCATGATTATCTTCCTCTAAATATTTTATATATTAAAAATCAATTACTTCTTATTCATAATGGCTTCAGCCACGTTTCTTGGTGCTTCTGTATAGTGCTTGAATTCCATACTGTAAGTTGCACGACCTTGCGACAGTGAACGTACCGTTGTTGAGTAACCAAACATCTCAGCTAGCGGCACTTCTGCGCGAATCACTTTACCAGTTGCATTGTCTTCCATGCCTTGAATGATGCCGCGACGTGATGACAAGTCACCCATCACATCACCCATATACTCTTCAGGCGTTTCAATCTCGACTGACATCATTGGCTCAAGAATAATCGGCGTTGCTTTACGCATACCGTCTTTAAACGCCATTGAAGCCGCCATTTTAAATGCGTTTTCATTCGAATCGACATCATGGTATGAACCATCAAATAACGTTACTTTTGCGTCAACAACTGGGAAGCCAGCCAAAATACCTGAAGGAATGGTTTCTAATAAACCTTTTTCAACAGCAGGAATAAAGTCACGCGGCACACTACCACCTTTAATTTGATCAATAAACTCAAAGCCTTTTCCAGCTTCATTTGGCTCCATTTTGATCCAAACATGGCCGTACTGACCTTTACCACCAGACTGCTTAACAAATTTACCTTCAACCTCAACCGTATCTTTAAATGCTTCACGGTAAGCCACTTGTGGCGCACCGATATTTGCATCAACGCTGAACTCACGACGCATACGGTCAACCAAAATTTCCAAGTGAAGCTCACCCATACCTGAAATAATAGTTTGATTCGTTTCTTCGTCAGTTTTAACACGGAAAGAAGGATCTTCTTGTGCTAGACGACCTAATGCAAGCCCCATTTTCTCTTGGTCAGCTTTCGTCTTAGGCTCTACCGCAACATGAATCACTGGCTCTGGGAACACCATACGCTCTAGGATGATTTCTTCACCTAGCGCGCATAAGGTATCACCTGTGGTTGCATCTTTAAGACCAATCGCTGCAGCAATATCACCAGTACGCACTTCATCAAGCGCCTCACGTGAATCAGCATGCATCTCAACGATACGGCCGATACGCTCTTTTTTACCTTTAACTGGGTTATAAACACTGTCGCCTGCTTTAAGCACACCTGAGTAAACACGGAAGAAAATCAGCTGACCAACAAATGGGTCAGTCATAATTTTAAATGCAATCGCAGCGAATTTTTCGTCATCAGACGGCTTCAAGAACATCTCTTCACCATCATCATCTTCAGCACGCGTATCAGGCACATCAGTTGGTGCTGGCATTAACTCAACCACTTTATCCAACATCGCTTGCACACCTTTATTCTTAAAGGCTGAACCACACATCATTGGAATAATTTCTGAAGCTAATGTACGTAAACGCAAACCTTCTAGGATTTCTTCTTCTGACAAATCACCTTCTTCAAGGTATTTATCCATCAACTCTTCATTTGCTTCAGCAGCTGTTTCAACCATATTCGAACGCCACTTATCGCAATCTGCTTCCAACTCAGCAGGAATATCGCCGTACTCAAATTTCATCCCTTGAGATGCTTCATCCCAGATAATGGATTTCATTTTAACGAGGTCAATTACGCCAGTGAATGTTTCAGCAGCGCCAACAGGTACTTGCAAAGGTACAGGGTTAGCCTTCAAACGCGACTTCATTTGATCGTACACTTTAAAGAAATCTGCGCCAGCACGGTCCATTTTATTCACGAATGCAATTCGTGGCACGCTATACTTGTTCGCTTGGCGCCAAACTGTTTCTGACTGGGGCTGCACGCCACCCACTGCACAGTAAACCATAACAGCACCATCAAGCACACGCATTGAACGCTCAACTTCAATCGTAAAGTCAACGTGACCTGGGGTATCAATAATATTGATGCGATGCTCGTCAAACTGCTGAGCCATCCCTTTCCAGAAACAGGTTGTTGCAGCTGAAGTAATGGTAATACCGCGCTCTTGCTCTTGCTCCATCCAGTCCATAGTAGCAGCGCCATCATGCACTTCACCAATTTTATGACTAACACCTGTGTAATATAAAATACGTTCTGTTGTCGTTGTTTTACCAGCGTCAATATGTGCAGAAATACCAATATTACGGTAGCGATTTATAGGGGTTTTACGAGCCACGATAATTACCTTTACTTAAATTCTTAAAGAGCGATTGTTAATTAAAATAAATACTAGAATCTGAAGTGTGAGAATGCTTTGTTAGCCTCAGCCATACGATGCACTTCTTCACGTTTCTTCATTGCAGATCCTCTGCCATCTGCAGCTTCCATCAATTCAGCTGCTAGTCTTAAACCCATTGATTTCTCACCACGCTTACGTGCAGCATCGCGCATCCAACGCATCGCTAACGCACTACGACGGCTAGGACGAACTTCTACAGGGACTTGGTAGTTAGCACCACCCACACGGCGTGACTTAACCTCAACCACTGGACGTAGGTTTGTTAGCGCTGTTGTAAAGACTTCTAATGCATCTTTACCACTTTTTTCAGTGATCTGCTCAAAAGCTCCGTACAAGATACGCTCAGCAACTGATTTTTTACCACCAGTCATCAATACGTTTACGAATTTAGATACTTCTTCACTTCCAAATTTTGGATCAGGAAGAATTTCACGTTTCGGGACTTCTCTACGTCTAGGCATGTTTTCTCTATTCTCTTAAGTTGATTTTGCTAGCGATTACTCGAGCAAGGCATTTCAGCCGCTATTAAAAAATACTACTACTTACCTGCTTTAGGGCGTTTAGCGCCATATTTAGAACGCGCTTGCTTACGATCTTTAACACCTGCAGTATCCAAGCTACCGCGCACCATGTGATAACGCACACCTGGTAAATCTTTCACACGACCACCACGTAGCAACACCACGCTATGTTCTTGCAAGTTATGGCCTTCACCACCAATATAGCTAATCACTTCATAGCCATTGGTTAAGCGCACTTTAGCCACCTTACGCAAAGCAGAGTTTGGCTTCTTCGGTGTCGTTGTATAAACACGTGTACATACGCCACGTTTTTGTGGGCAAGCCTCTAGTGCTGGCACCTTACTTTTAACAACCACTTTAGCGCGTGGCTTACGAATTAACTGATTGACGGTTGGCATTACAAACCCTTTTAAATTCTTTTAAAAAAACGATAAATTAAATTCTATTACTACAAATAGGCTAATCGCTGACAATTAGCCTATTCTGAAAAGCTGAGCATTGTATGGCTCAGCTGCCTTTGTGTCAAGCTTAAATATTGCCACCTGATTCACAAAAACAGCTTTCCATTATTCTGCAGCTGGTGTTTCAGCATCTGATGCTGGCGTTTCAACTTCTGCACCTGCCTCAACCACCACTTCATCTTCCTCTTTTGCAAACAACTCTTCAGCCGCTGCAACTTCAGGCGAATCGCTCACAGACGATGCTTTTTGCTTACGTGACTCATGGTATGCCAAGCCCGTACCTGCAGGAATCAAACGACCTACAATCACGTTCTCTTTTAGACCACGCAACTCATCACGTTTACCCAAGATCGCCGCTTCTGTTAGTACTCGCGTTGTTTCTTGGAATGATGCGGCAGAAATAAACGAATCAGTTGATAGTGAAGCTTTCGTAATACCAAGCAACACATATTCATAAGTTGCTGGGCGTTTATCTTCAGCAATCACTTGCTCATTTTCTGTCAACACATCAGCACGTTCTACTTGCTCACCTTGGATGAAGCTTGTATCACCAGCATCCGTAATACGTACACGACGAAGCATTTGACGCACAATCACTTCAATATGTTTGTCATTGATTTTCACACCTTGCAAGCGATACACATCTTGCACTTCATCGATCACATAACGCGCTAATGCTTCACGGCCTCGTAAGCGCAAGATGTCTTGTGGGTCAGCAGGGCCATCAACAATACTTTCACCTTTTGTCACGATTTGACCATCATGCACAGTCACGTGTTTATCTTTAGCAATCAAGAACTCGCTAGACTCACCATCAACATCCGTAATGACTAAGCGTTGCTTACCTTTAGTATCTTTACCAAACGATACCGTACCAGTCACTTCAGCTAACATACCAGCGTCTTTTGGTGAACGCGCTTCAAACAACTCAGCAACACGTGGTAGACCACCGGTAATATCACGGTTTTTAGATGATTCTTGTGGAATACTTGCAACCACTTCACCCATACCAACATCTTGACCATCTTTAACGGCGATAATACAGCCCAATTGGAAAGTCATGTTTACTGAAGTGTCAGTACCAGCAATTTTCACTTCTTTGCCATCGGCATCTAACAGTTTAATTTGCGGACGTAAGCCTTTGCTTTGACCTGCACGTTGTTTCGGATCAATCACCACCAATGTTGACAAGCCAGTTACTTCATCCACTTGCTTCGCAACAGTCACACCCTCTTCAACATTCTCGAACTTCACTTTACCAGCGTATTCAATAATGATTGGACGGGTATGTGGGTCCCATGTCGCTAAGGCTTGACCAGCTTTGACTGTCTTACCATCGTTCACTGTCAATGTCGCACCATAAGGCACTTTATGACGCTCACGCTCACGCTTGGTGTTGTCATCAGTAATGACCACTTCACCATTACGTGAAATCACGACTTGCTCACCACGTGCATTGGTCACATAACGCATGGTTGATGTGAAGCTCAATGTACCGTTAGATTTACTTTCAATCTGACTAATCGCAGCTGCACGTGACACCGCACCACCAATATGGAATGTACGCATGGTCAACTGTGTACCAGGCTCACCAATCGATTGCGCAGCAATCACACCAACAGCTTCGCCTTGGCTAATCAACTTACCGCGACCTAAGTCACGACCATAACAAGTTGAGCAAATACCGTAACGTGTGTCACAAGTTAATGCAGTACGCACTTTCACTTCATCAACACCCAGTGCATCGATTTTCTCTACTTCGTCTTCACCAAGCAAAGTCCCTGCAGGATAAATCACCTCTTGCGTTTCAGGGTGGATAACATCCAACGCTGCCGTACGACCCAAGATACGATCATGTAACGGCTCAACCACTTCACCACCTTTAACCAAGGCTTTAGTGACGAGACCTTCTTCTGTACCGCAATCCAACTCAGTTACAACCAAATCTTGTGTCACATCAACCAAACGACGGGTTAAGTAACCAGAGTTAGCCGTTTTCAACGCCGTATCAGCAAGACCTTTACGTGCACCGTGAGTAGAAATAAAGTATTGCAACACGTTCAGGCCTTCACGGAAGTTCGCCTTAATCGGTGTTTCAATAATCGAACCATCTGGCTTAGCCATCAGACCACGCATACCAGACAACTGTCTCACCTGTGCCGCTGAACCACGAGCACCAGAGTCAGCCATCATGTAAATCGCATTAAACGATTCCTGCTTCAGCGCTTTACCAGCATCATCTTTAGCTTGCTTACCTTTAGCATCAAGCACTTTCTCTTCTTTCAGCTGATTCATCATCGCATCTGCAACCTTGTCACCCGTGCGACCCCAGATATCAACTACTTTGTTGTAACGCTCACCTTGTGTGACTAAGCCTGAAACATACTGATCTTCGATTTCTCGCACTTCCGCATCTGCAGAAGCAATCAAATCCGTTTTCTCTGTCGGTACAAGCATATCGTTCACAGAAATAGAAATGCCGGCTTTTGTCGCATAGGTATAACCAGTACTCATTAGTTTGTCAGCAAAAATCACTGTTTCGCGAATACCCACTTGACGGAATGAAGCATTAATTAACTTAGAAATTTCTTTCTTCTTAAGTGCTTTATCGATATTACTGAACGATAAACCAGCAGGTAAGATTTGTGATAACAATGCACGACCAACCGTAGTCTCATAACGGTTAATCTTCTCTGTTTTGTTACCATCAAAGTCTAAATCGTACTCTTTAATACGCACGTTGACTTTAGCGTGCAAATCAATCATGCCTTGATCATAGACACGTTGTGCTTCTTGCACATCACTGAAAATCATGCCTTCGCCACGCGCTGCCAATTTCTCACGCGTCATATAGTAAAGACCCAACACGATATCTTGTGATGGCACAATAATTGGCTCACCGTTAGCAGGTGACAACACATTGTTAGATGCCAACATCAACGTACGGGCTTCCATTTGCGCCTCAAGGCTCAATGGTACGTGAACAGCCATTTGGTCACCATCGAAGTCAGCGTTAAACGCGGCACAAACGAGTGGGTGCAACTGAATGGCTTTACCTTCAATCAAGACAGGTTCAAACGCTTGAATACCTAATCTATGCAGGGTTGGCGCACGGTTCAACATCACTGGATGTTCGCGAATCACGTCATCCAAGATATCCCATACTTCTGGTCCTTCTTCTTCCACTTTTTTCTTAGCTGCTTTAATCGTTGTCGCCAAGCCTAGTACTTCAAGCTTATGGAAGATAAATGGCTTGAATAATTCAAGCGCCATTTTCTTAGGTAAACCACATTGATGTAGTTTCAATTGTGGACCAACCACAATCACTGAACGGCCTGAGTAATCAACACGCTTACCAAGCAAGTTTTGACGGAAACGACCGCCTTTACCCTTAATCATGTCAGCCAATGATTTCAACGGACGCTTATTCGCGCCAGTCATCACTTTACCGCGACGACCATTATCTAATAGTGAATCAACTGCTTCTTGCAGCATACGCTTCTCGTTACGGCAGATAATTTCTGGCGCACGTAGCTCCAACAACCTTCTTAGACGGTTATTACGGTTAATCACACGACGGTATAAATCGTTCAAATCTGATGTCGCAAAACGACCACCATCCAACGGTACTAATGGACGTAGTTCTGGCGGTAAGACAGGCAAGATTTCTAGAATCATCCATTCTGGTTTAATACCTGATTTTTGGAAAGCTTCTAACACTTTCAAGCGCTTAGCAATTTTCTTAATTTTCGCTTCTGAACCAGTCTCAGATAAGTCAGTACGTAACTGCTCAATCTCTTGGTTAATATCCAATGTACGAAGCAACTCACGCACCGCTTCAGCACCCATCACAGCACTAAACTCATCGCCATACTCTTCTACTTTAGCGAGATAGTCATCTTCTGTTAATAGCTGACCACGCGTCAGTGGCGTCATGCCAGGATCAACAACAATAAATGCCTCAAAGTACAGCACACGCTCAATATCACGTAGCGCAATATCCAACACCATACCCAAACGACTTGGTAATGATTTTAGGAACCAAATGTGCGCAACTGGTGACGCTAGGTCAATATGGCCCATACGCTCACGACGCACTTTAGATAGCGTCACTTCAACGCCACATTTTTCACAAATGACGCCACGGTGTTTTAAACGCTTATACTTACCGCATAAACATTCGTAATCTTTTGTCGGACCAAAAATCTTCGCGCAGAACAAACCATCACGCTCAGGTTTAAATGTACGATAGTTAATGGTTTCTGGCTTTTTCACTTCGCCGAATGACCATGAACGGATTTTTTCAGGCGAGGCTAGCGCAACCTTAATTGCGTCAAATTCTTCCTCTTGTGTTACCTGTTTAAATAAGTCTAATAATGCTTTCATTTGACTTCTCCTCTAATGCGCCCTTAGGCGCATGAATAATAATTAGTTGCGATCCAAATCGATGTCGATAGCGAGTGAACGAATTTCTTTCACTAACACGTTAAATGACTCTGGCATGCCAGCATCGATTTTGTGTTCGCCTTTAACAATATTCTCATACACTTTCGTCCGTCCATTGACGTCATCCGACTTAACAGTCAGCATCTCTTGCAAGGTATAAGATGCGCCGTAAGCCTCTAGTGCCCAGACCTCCATCTCACCAAAACGTTGACCACCGAACTGTGCTTTACCACCTAGCGGCTGTTGCGTCACTAAGCTGTAAGGGCCCGTAGAACGTGCGTGCATCTTGTCATCAACCAAGTGATGTAGCTTCAACACGTGCATGTAACCAACGGTTACTGGACGTTCAAATTGATCACCCGTACGTCCATCAAATAAGCGCACCTGCGTTTTACCTGCATGGAACTGCAATTTTTCCGTATGCTCTTCACCATCAGGGAAAGCCAAGTCCAACATTTCTTTAATGTCAGCCTCTGTCGCACCATCAAACACTGAGGTCGCGAACGGCACACCACGTTTTAGGTTTCGTGCAAGCTCAATAACTTCAGCATCAGACAAGGCTTTAATATCTTCCTTCTTACCTCTACTGTCATTGTAAAGCTTCTCCAAGAATTTGCGCATTTCAGCCACTTTCGCTTCTGACTCAAGCATTTTCGTAATGCGTTCACCTAAACCTCTAGCAGCCCAACCTAAATGCACCTCAAGAATCTGACCAATGTTCATCCGTGATGGAACACCTAGTGGGTTCAACACGATATCCACAGGCGTACCGTCTGCCATGTGCGGCATATCTTCAACTGGTGCAATTTTCGAAATCACACCCTTGTTACCGTGACGACCAGCCATCTTATCGCCTGGTTGAATACGACGCTTAACAGCTAAATAAACTTTAACCATTTTTTGCACACCTGGTGGCAATTCATCACCTTGTGTCAATTTACGCTTCTTCTCTTCAAACTTGCTGTCAAAGTCTGTACGCGCAACATCCAAGCTGTCTTTCAACTGCTCGAGTTGACGTGCCATATCCTCATCAGCCAAGCGAATATCAAACCAATCGTAACGACCCAACTCATCTAAATACTCAGCTGTTAGTGTCGTACCTTTTTTCAGCTTGTTAGGACCACCTGTTGCTGGCTTACCTTCAATCAAACGACGAATACGGCCGAAAGTATCTTCTTCAACAATACGCATCTGATCGGCTAAGTCTTGCTTATAGTGATCTAATTGGTCGTCAATAATTTGCTGTGCACGGGGGTCGCGATCAATCCCTTCACGGGTAAATACTTGCACATCAATGACAGTACCGCTCATACCTGAAGGTACGCGCAGACTAGTATCCTTCACATCAGATGCTTTTTCACCGAAAATCGCACGTAGCAATTTTTCTTCTGGTGTCAGTTGCGTTTCACCTTTAGGTGTCACTTTACCAACCAACACATCACCGGCTTCTACTTCAGCACCGATATAGATAATACCCGCCTCATCCAAGCGGCCTAACATGCGCTCTGATAAGTTAGAAATATCTTGTGTAATTTCCTCAGCACCTAATTTTGTATCACGTGCAACGACTGACAACTCTTCAATATGGATTGACGTGTAACGATCATCTGAAACAACACGCTCTGAGATTAAAATAGAATCCTCAAAGTTATAACCGTTCCATGGCATAAAGCCAACCAACATGTTTTGACCTAAAGCCAGCTCACCCATATCAGTGGAAGCGCCATCCGCAATCACATCACCGCGTTTTAGGCTATCGCCAACTTTAACCAATGGACGTTGGTTAATATTAGTATTTTGGTTTGAACGTGTATATTTAGTTAGGTTGTAAATATCAACACCAACTTCACCAGCTTTCGCTTCATCATCATGCACACGCACAACGATACGGCCTGAATCAACATAATCCACTTTACCACCACGACGTGCTTGTACGATCGTACCTGAGTCAACCGCAACTGTACGCTCAATACCTGTCCCTACAACCGCTTTTTCAGCACGCAGACAAGGCACTGCTTGACGTTGCATGTTGGCACCCATCAATGCCCGGTTAGCATCATCATGCTCCAAGAATGGAATCAATGATGCCGCCACAGAAACAATCTGCCCTGGCGCCACATCCATGTATTGCACAGAGTCAGGCTGCGCCATTGTAAATTCATTTTGGAAACGTGAAGATACAATCTCTTCTTGGAAAGCACCCTTCGCATCCAACTCAGTGTTCGCTTGCGCGATCATGAATTCACTTTCTTCAATCGCTGATAAAAAGTCGATTTCTTTCGTGACTTTATTATTTTTCACTTGGCGATATGGCGTTTCAAGGAAACCATATTGGTTAGTACGCGCATACAAAGCTAGCGAGTTAATCAAACCAATGTTTGGACCTTCTGGTGTTTCAATTGGGCAAACACGACCATAGTGCGTTGTATGTACATCACGCACTTCAAAACCTGCGCGCTCACGTGTTAAACCACCTGGGCCTAATGCTGAAATACGACGTTTATGCGTAATCTCAGACAATGGGTTGGTTTGATCCATAAATTGTGACAATTGGCTTGATCCAAAGAACTCACGAATCGCACTTGAAACTGGTTTTGCATTAATCAAGTCATGCGGCATTAAGTTGTCTGACTCAGCTTGAGACAAACGCTCTTTCACTGCACGCTCAACACGTACCAAACCAGCACGGAATTGGTTTTCAGCTAATTCACCAACTGAACGAATACGACGATTACCTAAATGGTCAATATCATCAATTTCACCATGACCATTACGCAACTCAAGCAACACACCAATAACAGCTAAGATGTCATCAGTTGATAGAATACTTTCGCCTTCATCACCTTTTTCACCCACACGCTCGTAGAAACGTTTTACCCAACTAGCTGCGCGATCTTCCAATTTACCTGGATAGGCACGGCGGTTAAATTTCATACGCCCAACCACAGACAAGTCATAACGGTCAGGGTTAAAGAACAAACCTTGGAATAATGCTTCTACTGAGTCTTCTGTTGGTGGCTCACCAGGACGCATCATCCGGTAAATAGCCGTACGTGCCGCATATTGATCTGGCACATCATCTACACGTAGCGTTTGTGAAATAAAGTCACCATGATCTAAGTCATTCGAGTAAAGCGTATCAATACTCTTCACCTTTGCTGCAATCAACTTCTCTAGCAACTCTTCAGTGACTTCATCGTTTGCATTCGCAACCACTTCACCGGTTTCTTCATCGATGATGTTTTTCATGATTGCACGGCCAAGTAAGAACTCTGTCGGTACTGAAATTTTCTTAACACCCGCTTTTTCAATCTCGCGAACATGCTTCACCGTAATGCGCTTATCTTGTGCAACGATGATGTTACCTTTGCTATCTGCAATATCGAATTTAGCGACTTCACCACGAAGGCGATCTGACACCAAAGCAAACTCAACACCACTTGCCTTGATATGGAATGTATCCGTATCACCAAACATGTCCAAAATTTGCTCTGGGTTGTAACCAAGCGCTTTAAGCAAAATAGTTACTGGCATCTTACGACGGCGATCGACACGGAAATACAAGTAATCTTTTGGATCAAACTCAAAGTCTAACCATGAACCACGGTATGGAATAACGCGGGCAGAAAATAGCAATTTACCTGAACTATGGCTTTTACCTCTATCGTGCTCAAAGAACACGCCTGGGCTACGGTGAAGCTGTGAAACAATGACACGCTCTGTACCATTAATCACAAATGAGCCATTCTCAGTCATCAAAGGCAACTCGCCCATGTACACTTCTTGCTCTTTCACTTCCTTTACCGTCGGCTTAGAAGCCTCTTTGTCCATGATGGTTAAACGTACTTTCACACGGATAGGTGCCGCATAAGTTAGACCACGTTGCTGACATTCTTTGACATCGAATGGCTCAGCACCAAGCTGATAGCTCACATAGTCTAAACGTGCATTACCTGAATGGCTTTCGATAGGAAAGA
>SPJO01000065.1 GCA_006844635.1 Methylophilaceae bacterium
CACCAAACTTACCCGTTTCGGCGGTGAAAGTAACCGTACTGAATGATATGACGCCGACAGTTAATAATAGTTTAAAAACCTTCATGACAATTCTCCAAGTTATCCCTTTAAAGTCCGTTCTGGTTATGACCAGGTATTTTTACGGTGTTTCTATTAGTATAGGCCTTATTACTTGGACTACTGTAACTTCCATCACAAAGTCAGAAACAAGCTTAATGTTGGAGCTAATGATAATCATGAATCAGGCCTAATTGTTGAAATATGCGTCGTCTAATTTAATCAGACGGCGTTATTTCCCTCATCTGCTATTGATTGGTAGATAAACTCTAAAAGAGGAGAAATAAAATGTTAAGTAAAAAAATGAATCAAGCTTTATTAGTGAGTTTAGTATTTACAGGTGCTTCAATGACTGCGTCAGCTGGCCAAGATCGCTATGAAGATCGTGCGCGTGTGGTTGCAGTGACACCTCAAGTAGAGCGCATTAACAATCCTGTACAAGAGTGTAGGACAGAATATGTGCGTGAGCGTTACTATGAAAATAAACGACACTCTAATGGTGGTGCGATTGTTGGTACCATTGCAGGTGGCTTGATTGGTAGTCGTTTTGGCGGCGGTAATGGTCGCTTAATTACGACAGCTGTCGGTGCCGGCTTGGGCGCAGTGATTGGTGATCGCCATGATAATCGCTATTCACAAGGACATCAGCGTGTGGAAACTCGCCCAGTAGAACGTTGCGAGACGATTGACCGTTGGGATACTGTGACAACGGGCTATTTGGTTGACTATAAATATAATGGCCGTCGTTATACAACGGTGACGCAAGATCGTCCTGGCCGTTATATCCCTGTTAAGGTGTCAGTAAGGCCTGGTGGGCATGTGACACATGTGGATTATCGTTATAATAAACCACATTGGAAACATGGTAAGAAACACCACCGCAAGCATCATTCACATCGTCGTCATTATTAAATGAGTCGTGTGTTTAAAAAAGCCGCTTTTTAGCGGCTTTTTTTCTTGGTTGCACTATAATTCTAGAATGTTCAATTCTGCAGTGTTCTACGCATCGGAAGCGTTTTGTTAAAACCCATTTTAAACAAACTGGCGCGTATTCTTCGTACATCAGAGCCGAATGCTTTTAAAGCTTGGCAAGCAGCTGGTGGTGGAGTGCACCATCCGTTTTGGCTTTATGCGGTACCCGTTAACCTTATGCTGGGCCGAGATAGTTTCTTTTTGTCTGAGCCAGCACCACTGGAGTTGTCTCAAGGGGATGCTGATTCTATTACCAAGAGCTTGAACGAGCATTTTGCAAAAGATGGTTATCACTTTTATGTGCAAGGTGAGCGCTGGTTTATGGGTTTGGATAAAGACCCGCAAATCAGGACAACAGCAGTGGCTAATGTGGTGAATCAAAATATTGCAGATTATTTACCAAAAGGTGAGGGCGCGTTGCATTGGGCTTCTTTGCAGAATGAAGTGCAAATGTTGTTGTTTAGCCACCCCGTTAATCAAGCGCGTGAAGCGCAGGGCTTGCCAAGCGTCAATAGCCTCTGGTGTTACGGTTTAGGCATGGCAACATGAGTGAGCAACCGTTAAGAAAAAAAATTATACAAAGACCGGTCGATGATGTGGTCAAGTCTCAACTGTTGGATGCAGGTGTTCCGCCACTGCTAGCGAAACTATTTGCGGCAAGAGGTGTGCGGGCGGCAAGCGAACTAGAAGTGACACTAAAACATATTATTCCGCCAATACAACTGACGAATAATAATGCCATGGCAGCGTTGTTGGCAGATGCGATTGCTGACAATAAAAAAATACTGATTGTTGGGGATTATGATGCTGATGGCGCCACAGCAACGGCTGTTGCCATGAAGGGGCTGCTCAGCATGGGCGCGCAAGTGGATTTCTTGGTTCCTAACCGTTTTGAATATGGCTATGGTTTGACACCCGAAATTGTGGCGCTAGCAGCCACCATGCAGCCTAATGTGATTGTTACGGTAGATAACGGCATTGCAAGTGTTGATGGCGTATCTGCAGCCAATGCACTTGGCATTGAGGTGTTGATTACTGATCATCACCTACCAGGGGGTGTGACACCAGCTGCGGCCTGCATCGTCAACCCTAATCAGCATGGGTGCCAGTTTCCGAGTAAGCATTTAGCGGGTGTCGGCGTGATGTTTTATGTGCTGCTTGCGTTACGTGCAGAGCTGCGAACGCGGGGAGTGTTTGTGGAAAATCAAGAGCCAAACCTGACCGAGCTGTTGGATTTGGTTGCTTTGGGCACGGTGGCAGACTTGGTGAAGCTGGACACGAATAATCGTATTTTAGTGGAGCAGGGTTTGCGCCGAATTCGCGCAGGGGCCGCTTGTGCTGGTATTAATGCATTGCTGACGGTGGCGGGTAAGGTGCCTGCAAAAGCAACAGCACAAGATTTTGGTTTTCAAGTGGGGCCACGATTAAATGCTGCGGGCCGATTGGATGATATGCGGCTTGGTATACAGTGCTTGCTGGCAACGAATGATAATGAGGCGATGGCAATCGCTAAGCAGTTACATGAGCTGAATGCGGAACGTCGCAGCATTGAAGCGGGTATGCAGAATGAGGCTGTCGCCAACTTGGAAGACCTGGCGGTTGGCGAGCAATACAGTATTAGTCTATATGAAGCTAGTTGGCACCAAGGTGTGGTCGGTATCCTTGCATCACGCATTAAAGAGCGTTACCACCGGCCAGTAATTGCTTTTGCTGAGGTGGATGACGGATTATTAAAGGGGTCGGGCCGGTCCATCCCGGGTTTGCATTTGCGGGATGCGTTGGATTTGGTGACCAAGCAGCAGCCTGATTTGATTGTGACCTTTGGCGGCCATGCCATGGCAGCGGGTTTGAGTATTCAGCAGGCTGATTTTACTCGTTTCCAGCAAGCCTTCGAAGCTGTGGTGCGTACATTGTTGCCTGAGGCGGCGTTACAGGCAGTGGTTGAAACAGATGGTGGCTTTGATGTGAATGAGATGACATTAGAGGTTGCGCAGCTATTGGAGAGCCAGGTATGGGGACAGGGATTTTCAGCGCCTATTTTTCACGATCAATTTGCTGTCGTTAGTCAGCGTATTGTGGGGGAGAGGCATCTGAAAGTGTTGCTAGAAAAGCAGGGTAAGCGCTTTAATGCGATTTACTTTGGACGGACTGAGGATTTGCCCGCACAAGTCGAAGCGGCTTATCAGGTGCAGGTGAATACCTATAACAATGTGCAATCAGTGCAATTGCAGCTACTGTATGCTGATTAGCTGCGATATAATGCGCACAAGATTACAATGAAAACATATGACGCACACTAATACACCTCGCAAATATGTGATTGCCAATTGGAAAATGCATGGCGATCTAGCGCACAACCAAGCATTACTTGATCGCTATGTCAGTCAGTTATCTGACTTAAAGGGGACGCAGGTTGTTGTCTGTGTGCCGTATCCGTATTTAGCGCAAGCACAAGCCAAATTGCAAGGAACTGGCATAGCTTGGGGTGCGCAAAACCTAGCAAAAAATGAAGATGGACCATTTACTGGAGAGGTGAGTGCGCAGATGTTATGCGACTTTGGTAGTCAGTATGTGATTCTAGGTCATTCTGAACGTGCCACGGCTTATTGTGAGTCGGATGAGAATATCGCGCAAAAGTTTATGGTCGCAAAAAAGCATGGTATTACACCGATTTTATGCGTGGGTGAAACGCTGATTGAACGTGAAGCCGGCGTGATGGAGCTCAAGGTTGGCAAGCAGCTGGATGCCATTATCGACTTGTATGGTGTTGAAGTATTTCAAAATACGATTGTTTCTTATGAGCCAATCTGGGCAATTGGGACGGGTTTGGCGGCAACGCCAGATCAAGCAAAGGCAATGCATTTGTTTATTAAAGGTAAGTTGATGCAGGTCAATGCAACGCATGAAAATAGCGTAAAAATACTCTACGGAGGCAGCGTTAATCCGCAAAATGCGTTACAATTATTCATGGTGGAGCATATTGATGGCGGACTCGTAGGAAAGTGTTCGCTCAATGCCCAAGAATTTGAAGGTATCTGTCAAGCTGCGGAGTCATGTCAGGAGTGATATGTTCTGGATTGATGGATTTTTTATAGGTTAAAAATGGAAAATATAATTACAGTAGTTCATGTGCTTGCTGCGGCAGCATTGATTGGTCTAATTTTGTTACAGCACGGTAAAGGTGCTGACATGGGTGCAGCATTTGGTAGCGGTGCGTCTGGTAGCTTATTTGGTGTGAGCGGGTCATCTAACTTTTTAAGTCGCGCAACATCAGTCAGTGTGATGGTTTTCTTTGCAACGAGTTTGGCACTAGCTTACATTGCCAGTAATCGTGCAGGTTCAGGCAGTGTGGTGCAAGCACCAGCAGCCGTAGAAACAACGGCTGGTGCAGAGTCTGCGCCAGCTGAAACAGCACCAGTAGCAGGTACTGCGGAGGATGTTCCAAATTAAATTTAGGGTTTCCCTAAATTAACATGCCGTCGTGGTGGAATTGGTAGACACGCTATCTTGAGGGGGTAGTGACGAAAGTCGTGAGAGTTCGAGTCTCTCCGTCGGCACCAATAGTGTTTAGCTATCGCTGTAATATAAATAAAACATAACTGCTACAAAATAAGCGGTATAATTTTTGATAAAGAGTGAACATAGATTCGCAAGTGTAGTTCGGGAGTGAGCTGGTTTAATAAGATCAAGAAGGTAAGTTGCAAATGTGTATGCATTTGTTTTGTGGTACGTAAGGAAGCTCAGGGTTAGGACTCTTGCTAGAAAACTATTTTCCAATATTAATGTTCATTTTAGTGGGCTTAGGCGTTGGCCTAGGGCCGCTCATCCTCGGGAAACTTGTTTCCCCTCATAAGCCAGATGCAGAAAAAAACTCGCCCTATGAGTGCGGTTTTGAAGCATTTGAAGATGCGCGCATGAAATTCGATGTGCGCTACTATCTTGTTGCCATCCTATTTATTCTTTTTGATTTAGAAATTGCATTTTTATTCCCTTGGGCCGTTGTGCTCCCAGAACTAGGCATGTTTGGTTTTGTTGCCATGATGGTGTTTTTGTTTGTGCTAGTTGTTGGTTTTATTTACGAGTGGAAAAAAGGTGCGTTGGAGTGGGATTAAGCACTCAGCAATCATTCTATTGTTTTAATTTGCTATTGGAAGCTATTTAAGTGGGTATTGAAGGCGTACTAGAAAAAGGGTTTGTGACCACATCGTTGGATACGGTCATTAACTATACGCGAACAGGTTCTATGTGGCCGATGACATTTGGTTTGGCCTGCTGCGCCGTCGAGATGATGCACGCAGGTGCTGCGCGCTACGACTTGGATCGCTTCGGTATTGTCTTTCGACCAAGTCCAAGGCAATCGGATGTCATGATTGTGGCAGGCACCTTGGTCAATAAAATGGCACCAGCCTTGCGCAAAGTGTATGACCAAATGGCAGAGCCGCGGTGGGTGATTTCGATGGGAAGCTGTGCGAATGGGGGTGGTTACTACCACTACTCCTATGCGGTGGTGCGCGGCTGTGATCGGATTGTGCCCGTTGATGTGTATGTACCTGGTTGCCCGCCAACTGCTGAAGCATTGTTGTTTGGTATTGTGCAGTTGCAGAAAAAAATCAAACGCACCAATACGATTGCGCGGTAAAGGAAATCATGTCAGCAAAACTAGAAGCATTATCCGCACAACTGAAGTTAGCCTTAGGGACGAATTTAACGAAGTTAACGGTTGATTTGGGTGAAATTACAGTTGAGTGTAAAGCTAAAGACTTTATTGCTGTTTGTGTTCGCTTGCGCGACCATGGCGAGTTGCAGTTTGAGCAGTTAACTGACTTGTGCGGTGTTGACTATAGCGATTATGAAGATGGTTTGTGGGAAGGCCCTCGCTATGCTGTTGTCTTGCATTTGCTATCGGTTTCACTCAACCAGCGTGTCCGAGTGCGTGTGTTTGCGCCGGATGATGATTTCCCTGTGTTGCCGACCTTGGTTGATGTCTGGCCAGTTACAAACTGGTTTGAGCGTGAAGCCTTCGATTTATTCGGTATTATGTTTGAAAATCATCCTGATTTAAGGCGTATTTTGACGGACTATGGTTTTGTTGGACATCCATTCCGTAAAGATTTTCCAATGGTGGGTGAAGTGGAAATGCGTTATGACCCTGAACAGCAGCGTGTCGTTTACCGGCCAGTTTCGATTGAGCTGCGTAACAATGTACCACGTTTGATTCGCGATGAAGGGCAACACTCATAATGGCTGAGATACATAATTACACCATGAACTTTAGCTTCGGCCGCCCAAGTGAAAAACACTTGTGCTTAACGTCGCTACGCGAGTTAGCCTGCACTGAAGTTCTCAGTGAGGTGAATGGCGTTACGGTATATCTCCGAAGTGAGGCGATTTAATGGCTGAGATACACAATTACACGATGAACTTTGGGCCACAGCATCCGGCGGCGCATGGCGTGTTGCGTTTGGTGTTGGAGTTGGATGGTGAAGTCATTCAACGTGCTGACCCGCACATCGGTTTGCTACATCGTGGAACAGAGAAGCTAGCAGAAAATAGGACTTATCTTCAGTCGGTGCCCTATATGGATCGCCTAGATTATGTGTCGATGATGGCCAATGAACATGCTTATGTCATGGCGATTGAGAAGATGCTCGGTTTGGAAGTGCCTATTCGCGCGCAATATATACGCGTGATGTTTGATGAAATTACGCGCATCTTGAATCATTTGTTATGGATTGGCGCACATGGCCTCGATTTGGGTGCCATGACGATGTTTATTTATGCATTCCGTGAGCGTGAAGATTTATTCGACGTGTATGAAGCGGTTTCTGGTGCGCGTATGCATGCCGCTTATTACCGTCCGGGTGGTGTCTATCGAGATTTACCAGAGAAGATGCCACAGTATGAAACCAGTAAGTTTCGTAACAAGGCGCAGTTGAATAAACTCAATGAGAACCGTCAAGGCTCTGTACTAGACTTTATTGAAGATTTTACTAACCGCTTCCCAACCTATGTTGATGAGTATGAGACCTTGTTGACGGATAACCGTATTTGGAAACAACGGACAGTGGGTATCGGTGTGGTTTCACCTGAACGTGCATTGGCATTAGGTCTCACTGGGCCGATGCTGCGTGGGTCAGGTGTTGAGTGGGATTTGCGCCGAAAACAGCCTTATGAAGTTTATGATCAGTTGGACTTTGATATCCCAATCGGCGTGAATGGTGACTGTTATGACCGTTATTTAGTGCGGATGGAAGAATTCCGGCAGTCAAATCGTATTATTAAACAATGTGTCGATTGGCTGCGCAAAAATCCAGGCCCTGTAATCACAGATGACAATAAGGTAGCGCCACCTGACCGTGAAGGCATGAAAACCAATATGGAAGACATGATTCACCACTTTAAGTTGTTTACTGAAGGCTTTCATGTGCCTGCAGGCGAAGCCTATGCGGCAATTGAACATCCTAAAGGTGAGTTTGGTATCTATATGGTGTCAGATGGGGCAAATAAGCCTTACCGTTTAAAAATTAGAGCGCCTGGCTTTGCCCATATTGCAGCCATGGACGAAATGACACGAGGCCATATGTTAGCTGATTTAGTGGCAGTGATTGGTACGCAAGATATTGTGTTCGGCGAGATTGATAGGTAACGCATGTTAAGTAAAGAGTCGATAGAAAAGATAGAGTACGAGCTGACCAAATACCCTGAAGACCAGCGGCGCGCGGCAGTCATGAGTGCTTTGCGGATTGTGCAGACAGAAAAAGGGTGGTTGTCACCAGAAAGCATTAGTGATGTCGCGCAATATCTAGGCATTCCAGAAATTGCAGCACTAGAAGTGGCGACTTTCTACAATATGTATGACTTGGAGCCAGTCGGTGAGCATAAGATTACAATTTGCACCAACATTTCATGCATGTTGCGTAATAGTGATGAAATTGTTGAGCACTTACAGAAAAAACTAGGTGTTGGTTTTAATGAAGTAACCAAAGATGGCAAATTTTGCTTGAAAGAGGGCGAGTGCATGGGTGCTTGCGGTGGCGCACCTCTAATGAGTGTGAACAACACGAAGATGCATGAATTTTTGACTGTTGAAAAAGTTGATGAGATTTTAAAGGAGCTGGAATAGTGGCTGCTAAAAAATCCACCAAAACAGCAAAGCCAGTCATGACGGATTTAAAAGGTCAGACGCTGATTACCTTACGGACGCTAAAAGAGAAAAATCCAGCTTCATTAGCAACCTATGAAAAGCTGGGTGGCTATCAGCAATTAAAACGTTTAATTACTGATAAGGTGAAAGCCATCGATGTGATTAACCAGGTCAAAGTTTCAGGTCTGCGTGGTCGTGGTGGTGCAGGCTTCCCGACAGGGCTTAAGTGGAGCTTTATGCCACGTTATTTCGATGGTACGAAGTATTTGGTTTGCAATACGGATGAAGGTGAGCCTGGTACATTTAAAGACCGCGATATTATTCGTTATAACCCACATCAATTGATTGAGGGCATGGCTATTGCTGCTTATACCTTGGGTGCTGAAGTGGGCTATAACTATATTCATGGTGAAATCTGGGCAGAGTACGAAATTTTTGAATCGGCCTTAGCTGAGGCGAGAGAAGCTGGTTATATTGGTAAAAACCTATTTGGCAGCAATGTAAACTTTGATTTATATGCTGTGCATGGCTATGGTGCCTATATTTGTGGTGAAGAGACGGCGCTGATTGAATCGATTGAAGGTAAAAAAGGTCAACCTCGATTTAAACCGCCATTCCCTGCCAGTTATGGTGTGTTTGGTAAACCAACCAACGTGAATAACACAGAAAGCTACACCAGTATCCCTTGGATATTGCAACATGGTGGACAAGCCTTTGCCGATGTTGGTGTTGCTGCTTCAGGCGGCAGTAAGCTCTTTTCAGTGTCTGGGCATGTCGAAAAGCCAGGGAACTATGAAGTGAATATGGGCATGCCATTTACGGAACTGCTAGCCATGGCTGGGGGCGTCTGGAAGGGTCGCAAATTAAAAGCAGTGATTCCTGGCGGCCCATCAACAGCAGTGATGCATGCAGAAGCGATTTTAGAAGCAACCATGGACTATAACGGCTTAGGTAAGGCGGGCTCAAGTTTAGGTGCTGGCTCAATGATTGTGATGGACGAAACCACATGCATGGTCAAAGCGCTAAAACGGTTGAGCTATTTCTTTTATGAAGAAAGTTGTGGTCAATGTACACCTTGTCGTGAAGGGACAGGCTGGGTTTATCGCGTGATTAAGCGCATTACTGATGGCGAGGGCAAGATGGAAGATTTAGACTTGCTAGCAGATGTGAGTAACAATATCTCAGGCCGTACCATTTGTGCGCTTGGCGATGCTGCAGCGACACCTGTGTTGAGTTTTATTAAGCATTTTCGTCCAGAGTTTGAATACTATATTCAACATGGCAAAAGCATGGTAGACGGAAAATAATATGTTAAAGATTGAAATAGACGGCAAACCAGTAGAAGTTGATCACGGCACCACGATTATTGATGCTGCTGATAAGCTCGGCGTGTCGATTCCGCGTTTTTGTTACCACAAAAAACTATCCGTCGCAGCGAACTGCCGGATGTGCCTCGTTGAGGTTGAGAAGTTTGGTAAACCATTACCTGCTTGCGCAACACCAGTTGCAGAGGGCATGAAAATCTTCACCAAGAGCAAAGCGGCTGTTGAAGCGCAACAAAGTGTGATGGAGTTCTTGCTCATTAATCACCCGTTAGATTGCCCAATATGTGATCAAGGTGGTGAATGTGACTTGCAAGATATTGCAGTCGCTTATGGGACAAGTGGCTCGCGCTATACAGAAGAGAAGCGCGTTGTTTTTAATAAAAATATTGGTCCGCTCATTAGTACTGATATGACGCGGTGCATACAATGTACGCGTTGCGTACGATTTCTAAAAGAAGTTGGTGGTATGCAAGAGCTCGGTATGGTTGGCCGTGGTGAACATGCCGAGATTACCGCCTATGTTGACCAGAGTGTTAACTCAGAGCTATCAGGCAATATTATTGATTTATGTCCTGTGGGCGCGCTCACGAATAAGCCGTTCCGCTATTCTGCACGTAGTTGGGAGCTGGTGCGACGCCCATCGATTGCACCACACGATAGTTTAGGTTCACATATCGAAGTGCACGTAAAAGACAATAAAGTCATGCGTGTCTTGCCACGTGAAAAAGAAAGCATTAATGAATGTTGGTTATCTGATCGTGACCGTTATTCATATGAAGGCTTAAATAGTCCAGACCGTCTTAAAGTGCCCATGATTAAGCATCATGGCGAGTGGCAAGAAACAGATTGGAAAACCGCATTAGAGTATGCGGCTGGTCAGATTAAAGATATTACCAATGAACATGGTAGCGATGCCTTGGGTGTGTTGGTTTCTCCGAACAGCACGATGGAAGAAGGCTATTTAATCAAAGAGTTAGCTAATGATATGGGTTGTGGTAATGTTGACTACCGCTTGCGTCAAACGGACTTCAGGTTAGATGGTAAACGAGTTGGTACACCATGGATGGGCTGTAATATTGATGATATCGAACACTTGGATCGTATCTTATTAATCGGTTCGAACATCCGTAATGAGCACCCATTACTTGCACAACGTTTCCGTAAAGCGGTGGATAATGGCGCGGAATTAAATATTATCAGTCCATTAGACAATAACCCATTGATGGATATCGCACACAAGATTATTTGTACGCCGAATGACATGGTCAATGTGCTTGCGCAGATTCTAAAAGGCATGTCTAAATTGCAGCGCTTATCCTTATGCTTGCCACCTTCTTTAAGCGAGTTGTTAGAGAAGATTCATGTGCGACCGAATACGGAAGTCATGGCTGAAAGCTTGGCTGGTTTAGGTAAGACGTTTAACTTGATCGCACCGAAAGTCGGTATATTCTTGGGTAATATGGCGTTGAGTGCACCACGGTTTACCGAAATGTATAGCTTGGCGGAAGCCATTGGTGGGGTATCTGGTGCAAAAGGTGGTATTTTGCCCTCAGCGGCAAATAGCACAGGGATGCATATGATGGGCGTGATGCCATCAGCAACGGGGATGCATGCAAGGGCGATGTTAGAAGTGCCACGCAAGGCTTATATGCTGCTCAATATCGAGCCAGAGTTGGATTGTCAACACGCGGCATTAGCCAGAGAAGCGATGAAAAAAGCAGAATGTGTTGTGGCCTTAACGGCGTACAAATCGGAAGCTTTAGAGAATGCTGACGTACTATTACCGATTGCGCCATTTACAGAAACATCCGGCTCATTTATGAGTATGGAAGGGCGCATTCAAACATTTAAGGCAGTCGTTAAGCCACTGGGTGAATCTAGGCCGGCTTGGAAAGTGATTCGTGTATTGGCGAACACCTTAGGTTTAAAAGGGTTTGACTTTGAAAGCACCGATGATGTGCGAACAAAAATGTTTGAAGGTGAGAAGCCTTCAACGGTTGCCCGTAAAAAGCTCAATAATAATATGAAAGAGCTTGTGGAAATTGAGGTTAAGATTAAATCTGAGGGTTTGCAGCGCATCGGTGAGGTGCCGCAATATGAAGCAGATCCTATTGTGCGCCGCTCAGGACCACTGCAAAAAACCAAATACAATATTCAACGTAGGGCGAGAATGAATCCTGAAGACTTGCGTATGATGGGAATTGTTGAAGGCGATGCGGTTCTGGTGAAACAAGACCAAGGTCGTGCTGTGCTCATGGTGCGCTCAGATGCACATGTCGCGAGAGGTTGCGTCAGAGTGGCGGCCTCACATAAACAAACGGTTGGCTTGGGTGACTTAATGGGTGATATTGCCATTGATAAAATTCCAGCAGAAGAGCAAGAAGCCGCCAAAGCACAAGCAATGGAAGCGTATAGCTGATGGAATACTTGGCGACATTATTCGGTAGTTACTGGCCTAACATTGAGTTAACGGCATGGACGTTGATGAAGATTGTGGCGATTGTCGCGCCGCTGATGATCGGTGTTGCATATCTTACCTATGCTGAGCGTAAAATCATTGGGTATATGCAAGTGCGAATGGGCCCTAATCGTGTAGGTTACTTTGGCTTATTGCAGCCGATGGCTGATGGTATCAAGCTATTGATGAAAGAAATTGTGTTGCCAACGGCTTCAAACAAAGGGCTATTCTTGCTTGGTCCTGTATTGGCGATTGCCCCGGCATTTGCTGCTTGGGCTGTGATTCCTTTTGATGCGACGTTGGTATTAGCGGATATTGATGCTGGCTTGTTGTATGTGTTGGCGATGACATCAATCGCCGTTTATGGGGTGATTATTGCTGGCTGGGCCTCTAATTCTAAGTATGCATTTCTTGGCAGTCTGCGTTCAGCTGCGCAAATTGTTTCTTATGAAATTGCCATGGGTTTCTGCCTAGTTGGGGTGCTCATGTGCGCCAATAGCTTGAATTTAGGCAAAATCGTTTTGGGGCAAGAGGGCGGCCTATTGCATTGGTATTTCTTGCCACTGTTCCCATTATTTATTGTTTACTTTATTAGCGCGGTAGCAGAAACTAACCGTGCACCGTTTGATGTTGCAGAAGGTGAATCTGAGATTGTTGCTGGTTTCCACGTCGAATACTCAGGCATGGCCTTTGCCATATTCTTCTTGGCAGAGTATGCCAATATTTGGTTAGTTTGCACGTTAGGTGCTTTGATGTTCCTAGGTGGTTGGTTATCACCCGTGTCATTCTTACCAGATGGTATTTGGTGGCTGTTGATTAAAATGGCTTTCCTAGTGTTCTTCTTCCTATGGTTTAGAGCAACCTTTCCAAGATATCGTTATGACCAAATCATGCGCTTAGGCTGGAAAGTGTTTATTCCAATTACCATTGTTTGGATTGTTGTTGTTGGCGGTATGATGCAAACAGATTATGCACATTGGTTTCATTAGGCACAGAGATTAATTAAAGGATGCTTAATTCGTAATTATGTTTAAACAGATTAAAGACACACTGGGCAGTTTAATGCTCGTCGAACTGCTGAAGGGGCTTGCCGTCACAGGCCGCTACTTCTTTGCGCCAAAAATGACCATTCGTTACCCAGAGGAGCGCACGCCGCAGTCTAATCGTTTCCGTGGTTTGCATGCGTTACGTCGTTATCCAAATGGCGAAGAGCGCTGCATTGCCTGTAAGTTATGCGAGGCGGTTTGTCCAGCGATGGCGATTACGATTGAGTCTGAGCAACGAGAAGACAATACGCGGCGTACAACGCGCTACGATATTGATTTAACCAAATGTATTTTCTGTGGCTTATGTGAAGAGTCATGCCCGGTAGATTCGATTGTGGAAACACGGGTATTTGATTATCACGGCGAACAGCGTGGTGACTTGTTATACACCAAGGACATGCTACTAGCAGTCGGTGATAAACATGAAAAGCAAATTGCTGCTGACCGCGCACAAGATAAGAAGTATAGATAATGGCTGATATGGTATTTACAGATTTCGTTTTTTACGTCTTAGCAACCATTTTGCTGGTGTCGGCCTTGAATGTGGTCACAACCCGCAATCCAGTGCATGCCGCATTATTTTTAGTGCTGTCATTTTTTACGGCCGCTGGTATTTGGTTACTGTTGCAAGCAGAGTTTTTAGCCATCGTGTTAGTGCTGGTTTATGTCGGGGCTGTGATGGTCTTATTCTTGTTTGTGGTGATGATGCTGGATATTAATATCGACAAAATACGTGAGGGTTTTTGGCGTTATTTACCACTTGCCGGCACAATTGGCACCTTAATGGCTGTCGAAATGGTGATGATTCTAAGTAATCAATATTTTGTTGCCGCTAAAAGTGTCAGCAAGCCTGCAGGCTTTAGCGATGCGGCCGCTTTGGGTAGTGTTTTGTATACCGATTACTTACTACCGTTTGAGTTAGCTGCGGTTGTCTTGTTGGTAGCGATTATTGCGGCGATTGCTTTAACCTTACGTGGCAAACGTGAGAGTAAATCAATGAACCCGGCAGAACAGGTGGTTGTACGAAAAGAGGACCGTTTACGGATGGTCAATATGCCATCGGAGCATGAACCAAAACCTGTAGATACAGCTGAAAATGGAGAGGCGTCATGACATTAAGCGTAGGCCTGTCGCATTATTTAATACTTGGCGCATTATTGTTTGCGATTAGTATTATCGGCATCTTTATGAATCGCAAAAACGTCATTATTTTATTGATGGCGATTGAGTTAATGTTGCTAGCGGTGAACTTAAACTTTATTGCATTCTCGCATTACTTGGATGACACAGCCGGACAAGTGTTTGTGTTCTTTATCTTAACGGTCGCAGCAGCGGAGTCGGCAATTGGGTTGGCTATTTTGGTTGTCTTGTTCCGGAACCTCCGTACGATTGATGTAGAAGACTTGGATTCACTGAAAGGCTAATAATAATATGACAGAGCAGCTTCTCATTTGGATACCACTTCTACCACTGTTTGCCGCAGCGATTGTTGGCTTATTTGGTGGCTTTATGCCACGTAGTGCGGCACATGTGTTGACCATCACGGCGGTAGGTGCATCATTTGTATTGTCAGCGATGGTTTTCAAAGCAACATTGGGTGGTTTCCAGCATAATGCAGACTTATACACATGGCTTGCATCTGGTGATATCCATTTTAGTGTTGGCTTCCTCATTGACAACTTGAGCGCCATGATGATGGTGGTCGTCACCTTTGTATCGTTGATGGTGCATATTTATACCATTGGCTATATGCATGATGATCCTGGTTATAGTCGCTTCTTTAGCTATATCTCTTTATTTACCTTTGCCATGCTGATGTTGGTGATGGCGAACAACTTTATGCAACTTTTCTTTGGCTGGGAAGCGGTGGGTTTGGTTTCATACTTGTTAATCGGCTTTTGGTATACGCGACCAACGGCGATTTATGCAAACCTGAAAGCGTTCCTAGTGAATCGCGTTGGTGACTTTGGTTTCTTATTGGGTATTGGTTTAGTGCTCGCTTATTTTGGCACGCTACACTATGCCCCTGTCTTCGAAGCGGCACCAGCGATGGCGAATATGGAAATTAGCTTGTTCTCCAATACAGCATGGTCTTTGATGACGGTGACTTGTATTTTGTTATTTGTTGGCGCGATGGGTAAGTCGGCGCAGGTGCCGTTGCATGTTTGGTTGCCAGATTCAATGGAAGGCCCAACACCGATTTCTGCATTGATTC
>SPJO01000129.1 GCA_006844635.1 Methylophilaceae bacterium
GTGTTCATCACACCATGAACAAAGCCCACACGCATCCAGTGTGCGATTAGGGTTGCTGTACGTTGACAGATTTCCTCAAACCATGCTTCGATTAATTCAGGGGATGGATTATTGGTGTCGAGTGGCAAGCCTGTTTGTGGGTGCCAGTCGGCGAAGTCTCGATCAATGGTAAAGCCAATAAAGCGTTTGAGTAGGTCTAGCTCGCCGTTCTTTGCCATCAGCTCAAAATGGCCGGGGCGGGTAAAGCTAGGGGCAACACGACAGACGATCGCGCCTGTTTCCATTTGGGCATTGCCGTTGTAAAACATGTCGCGCAGGACTAGGTCGCCAGTAGTGACTAAACTCAGTGCACGGGTAGTAGGAATGCCGAGGTAATGCATGGCTTCAGAACATAAAAACTCACGCAAGCTAGAACGCAGAACTGCGCGACCATCTGCACTACGTGAGTATGGTGTTTCACCAGCGCCTTTGAGTTGTAGTTCATAGCGTTTGCCTTCGTGCATCAGCTCACCTAGCAGTATCGCGCGGCCATCGCCTAGCTGACCAGCCCAATGACCAAACTGATGTCCACCATAGCGGGTGGCATAGGTGGTCATACCCGAGAGAGCACCATTGCCGCCTAAGGTTTGGATGAGTTCTGGGTCTTGCATGTCGGACTCGCTGAGTCCAAGCATGGCGGCGACGTCGGCACTGTAGGCCAGCAGTTGCGGGTTTTTGACTGGGGTTGGTTGTGCAAATGACCATAGGGCATTCGGCACTTGGCGCGTGCGGTTCTCCGTAATGGGGTCTTGGGGGAGTTCACGCGTAAAGCGATTATCAAAGTTTAAGGTTCGCATAGGGTAATTTTAGACGGTTTCCTCTGTAATAAGTTACATTTTGTGTCAGAAATTAGGGTGTCACTCATGTATCATGGCGGGTATCCACTGATTGAACGAGAAGTATGAACGTATTTTATGAAGAAAGCGGCCAGTTTAAGGTTGCCACAGTCAAGACAGAAAATCCTGGTAGCCTGCAAGTCGAGGCGGTTTCAGGTAAACGATCAAAAATCAAAGCGGCGAATGTTTTACTTAACTTTAACGAAGCACTCGGCAGCTTTATGGAGCTGGCACAGGCCGAAGCAGAAACATTAGATACTGACTTCTTGTGGGAATGTTGTGAAGAGAATGAGTTTGGCTTTGAGGACTTAGCGAAAGCCTATTACGGCGATAATCCAAGCAATGTGCAATTAGCGGCTACAGCGATTAAGGTGCATGCAGCACCTATTTATTTCTACCGTAAAGGTAAAGGCCGTTATAAGGCCGCCCCAGAAGAAACATTAAGGCAAGCGCAAGCTGCTGTTGAAAAGAAGCGTTTGCAAGCGATACAAATGGCGGAGTGGGTAGAGCAGCTGAACAATAAAAAATTGCCTAAAAGTTTTGCGGATAAAGCTGACCGTCTAATTTATAACCCTGAGAAAAATAGCCTTGAATGGAAGGCGATTGAAGAGGCGGCACGGGTTTCTGGCCGCATGGCATTAACGGTGATGTTTGAAGCGGGCTTAGTGAAAAATGCCCATGATTATCACTTGGGTGCTTTCTTACGAGAGATGTTTGCCGATGGCACTGACTTCCCTGACTACGAAGTGGACGATTACACGGCTTTGTTGGCAGACTTGCCAGTAGCTAACGTGGCGGCATTTAGTATTGATGACGCGACAACAGTTGAGATTGATGACGCCTTTAGTCTGGTTGATTTAGATAACGGTAATAAACGGGTTGGTATCCATATTGCTGCGCCGTCCTTAGCGATACCGCCAGCATCTGCGCTAGACGCGATTGTGTTGGATAGGCTATCTACTGTGTATATGCCAGGCAATAAGATTACCATGTTGCCAGAGGAGGTCGTGCGACCTTTTAGTTTGGATGAGGGCGAAACAAGACCAGCGTTAAGTTTGTATTGTGAAGTGGCGCCAGATTTAACCATTGTCTCGCATGAGTCGAAGGTGGAGAAAGTCACGGTTGCTGAAAACTTACGCCACGATAGCTTAGAGCCTTTATTCAACGAGAATACGTTGGAACAAGACAGTGGTCATCCACGATGGGCAGAACTGAAGTTCTTATTTGATTTTGCCGAATCGCTAGAAAAAGCACGCGGCAAGTATGATCCCGACCGTGCGCCACAGATTGATTACAACTTCTATGTGAAAGAAGGCATTGTCAGCATCGTCGCGCGTGAGCGTGGGTCGCCTATGGATAAGCTGGTGGCAGAGCTGATGATTTATGCCAATAGCACTTGGGGTGGCGTTCTAAAAGAGGGCGGTTTTGCTGGCTTATATCGCGCGCAAACTGGTGGTAAAGTCTTTATGACAACAGAAGCAACGCCACATCAAGGCATGGGCTTGGAGCAATATGCTTGGTGTACTTCTCCCTTACGTCGTGCGGTGGATTTGGTTAATCAGCGCCAGCTAGTGGCGTTGTTGAATATCGAGGAAGCGCCGTACTCAACAGAAGATGATCAGTTGAAGACGATTATGCGCAACTTTGACCAGACGTATCAAACCTATAATGAATTTCAAACACGCATGGAACGGTATTGGTGTTTACAGTATTTGATTCAGGAAGATTTAACAGAAGTCACCGCGACAATATGGCGGGAGAATTTGGTGCGGTTAGATGGGATGTTTTTTATTACCAAAGTGCCTAGCTTGCCCGAATTGAAGGTTGGGACGAAAGTGCTGTTAGAGATTAAGCATATCGACACATTATTAATGGAATTAAATTGCAAGTTTAAGCAGGTGATAGAAGATGAAAAAGCGGAAGAAACGCTGGGTAGAGAAGGTGAAAGCGCGAATGTTGAATCGTAAAATTCACAAACACGTTAGAGAAGATAATGTTGTCGAGGTGACTGAGATTGATGGTATTCGTCAACTGCACCTAGGGTCTAAGACTGTGCAAAGTGGGATGTTAGTCACGTCTCCATTTGTGTTGGTGTTTAACTATTCGCGCGCGATTTTGTATTTTCTATTGTTCTCAGAAAATATTAAGACGGTTCTAACCATTGGCTTGGGCGGCGGGTCTGTGACAAAGTATATGCACGCTTATTGTCCGGATATTAAGCAGACGGTTGTTGAGATTAACCCAGAAGTGATTCAAGTGGCACGTAGCCATTTCTTTTTACAAGAAAACGATGAGCGGTTAGATGTGATTGAAGGCGATGGTATTGCTTATATGGAAGATCATCCGACTAGTCATGACTGCGTGATTATTGATGGCTTTGATTCAGATGGGATTCCTGATGGTTTCTGTACGCCAGACTTTTTTGATACCTGTTATGGTGCACTTAATGACAATGGTGTCTTTTTGATTAACCTATGGGGTTCTGATAAGAACTTTGATATTTATCTACAGCGCATTGAGCAAACCTTTATTGGTCGAGTGTTGGTTTTACCTACAGGTAAGCCGGGTAATATTATTGTGTTTGGCTTTAAAGATCGTATTAAGCTGTCAGAGAGAAAGCTAAGAGAGCGTGCAAGAACACTAAAAGAAGCGCATATTATCGACTTTACTGAGTTTTTAGATAAGCTGCATGAGCACAATGGCTATCAAAAAATGTACGAGATATTGGAATCCTAATGAATCAACAATTTTTTGCGACTTGTCCACGTGGTTTAGAGGCTTTACTGGTTAAAGAACTGAAAGTCAGTGGCGCTAAAAGTATTAAGCAAACCGACGGCGGCGTGGCATTCCTAGGCAATACGGCTGTGTGTTATCACATTAACTTGCACTCACGCATTGCGACGCGCGTACTTTGGCAAGTGACTAAGGGTCAATATGCATCAGAGGAAGATTTATTTAATGCTACGTATAAAGTAAATTGGCCTAATTGGTTTAACGTGAGGCATGACTTTATGGTCAAGGTGACGGGAGTGAAATGTCCGCTCAAGAGCTTAGAGTTTGCGACGCTAAAAATTAAAGATGCCATTTGTGATAAGTTTAGACAGGCAGTCGGCTCGCGTCCGTATATTGATACCAAAAAACCTGCTGTGCGCATTCATGCTTACTTAACGGCAGAACATTATATTTTGTATGTTGACACCTCTGGTGATGCGCTTTATCAACGTGGTAATCGTAAAGGCAGTATTGAGGCGCCGTTGCGTGAAAACTTAGCGGCAGGTGTTTTGCAGCTGACAGGTTGGCGGCCAGGAGAACCGTTGCTTGACCCGATGTGTGGAAGTGGTACGTTCTTGTTAGAAGCGGTGATGATGGCGTTGAATATTGCGCCGGGTTTAAACCGTAGCTTTGGTTTCGAACGTTTGAAAAACTATGAGTCTGACACTTGGAAAAAGGTTAAAAATGCAGCGCAAAAAGCAGTGAAACCAGTTAGCTTTCAAAAAATATATGGGAGTGATGTTGATTTGCGTGCAGTACGGATTGCAAAGCGCAACTTAGACGAAGCAGGCTTTTTAGATGCCGTACAATTATCACAGTTCGATATTTTAGAAGTACCGCCTGCTGCTGATCACGGTGTATTGGTGGCGAATCCGCCATACGGTGTGCGGATTGGTGAGGATGAAGACTTAACGGCGCTGTATCCGAAGCTGGGTGAGGCATTGAAGAAAAAATTTGCGGGTTGGAATACTTACTTTTTAACCAGCGATTTACGCATGCCTAAACTGATGCGCTTGTCGCCCAGTAAAAAAACGCCTTTGTTTAACGGCCCTTTGGAATGTCGCCTATTTGAAATTAAAATGGTGGCAGGTAGCAACCGCAAAGTGAAAAAACCTGCGCAAGCGAGTGATAAGCCAAAACAGCGGGTAGATAAGAAATTAACATTTAAGGATGTGAAAGACTTTGAGCCATGAGTAAAGCCAATGAACATGCATCGGATTCGATTGACCAGCTTAGAGCACGGGTGAATCAGTTTGTTGAAGCGCGCGATTGGGCACAATTTCATTCACCTAAAAACTTGGCGATGGCAATGATTGTTGAGGCGGGTGAGGTGGTTGAGCATTTTCAATGGATGACGGAAGAAGGTAGTCGAAACCTTAGCGCGGAACAAAAAGAGCTAGTTGGGCAAGAGTTGTCAGACACTTTGGTTTATCTGTTACGGATTGCAGAAGTTTGCGACATTGATCTGCTAGAAGCAGCGAATAAAAAAATTAATTTAAATGCGAAAAAATACCCAGTGGACAAAGCGAAAGGTAGTAATGCAAAGTACACTGAATATGAGTAACTTTATTAATCATAATTATCAATTAAGGAAATCGTATGGCCGAAGAGCAAAGTGCATCAGCACAAGCAGCAGAAAATGAAATGGATATTTTGGTGATGGCAGACCAGTTTATTAATGTTGCCAATGCTTTAGTACAAGATAGTAAGCAAGATGCTGGGCGTGTTGGTGCAGCAATGCGTTATGCCGTTGCCCGTTTTAATGCGTATGAAGCATCGATGAAGTCGAATGACTTGGCGGCTTCGAAAGAGGAGGCTGTTGAATGGTTTTCTGGCCAATTTAAAGAAATGTTAAGTGATAACATTGATCAGTATATTGCGATGATTAAACAGCAAGCTGAAAACAAATAAATAAGCGATCGTGAAATCAGTATTAAGGAACGTGTGAGCATGACTATTCAATCAGCGGTTACAGACTTATTAACATCCAAAAACATTGCTTTTGACGTTATTCAAATTCCATTAAGCGAAGACAAAAAGCCTATTCGCAATTTAGAAGAGTTGCTAACGAGTAATGGCTTGGACCCAAAATCTGTTGTACGTAGTGTACTTTTTCGTGGTGGATCCGAACAGTTTTATATGCTCGCCTTAGCTGGAGGTGGCCGTGCTGACTGGGGAGTGCTGCGTAAACAGTTAGAAGAGCGAAAGTTACGGATGGCGGAATTTGATGAAGTGCCAGCAGTCACGGGTTATGTCGTGGGAGCAGTGCCGCCAGTGGCTTTGCCTGAACAGATTCCAGTATTAGTTGACAATAGCGTTAATGATTACGAGACCGTTGTGATTGGTAGTGGCGTGCTCGGTTATGCGTTGGCGCTTAAAGGCGCCGATTTGCTTTCATTGTTCGATGGTGCGACGCGAGGCGCATTTGTCAAAGCATAAGCAAGTAGGTAAATAGCGGACATAAAAAAGCCCTGCATTGCAGGGCTTTTTTATGATGAGTGGTGGTTAAGCTAATGCATCCACAGCTGCATCATAGTTTGGCTCTTGCGTAATTTCTGGTACAAGTTCAATGTACTTCACAACATCATTTTCATCTAAGATGATGACTGAACGTGCAGCTAAGCCAGCTAGCTTGCTGCTAAATAATAGTACGCCATAGTTCATTAAGAAGTCGCGGCCTCGCATCGTTGATAAGTTCACTACATTTTCAACGCCTTCAGCCGCACAAAAGCGTTTTTGTGCAAATGGTAAATCAGCAGAAATATTGATGACGACAGTATTGTCCATACTACTTGCACGTTTGTTGAATTCGCGTACGGAACTGGCACAGGTCGGCGTGTCGACACTTGGAAATAAGTTAAGGACTTTGCGCTTACCTGCGTAGGCATCTAATGTGACATCTTGCAGTGCTGCATCAACTAAAGTGAAATTAGGTGCGGTACTACCAATTTGCGGTAGATTGCCTGCAACATCAACAGGGTTTCCTTTGAGGGTAACTGAACTAGACATAATTCCTCCTTTAATTTTCGTTTGTTCGTTAGAGTTAGCATCATAAAACAAAAAGCACCTGCTGTGCAGGTGCTTTTTGAAAATGCCGTGAAGACTGCTTAAAGTTTTTCGCTTAAGTAGCCTATTGTCATGGTTTGGTTATGTAGGACGCTGTCTGTTGTATTCGGCCTTGGGGCAATCTCACCATAGGAGTAGAAGCCGGTTACGCTAGTTTGCGGCCCTAAGATTTGTTGGACTAACTTCACCTCGTCAACGACTTGTTCTGTCATTACGCCTTTACGGCCAACACAACTGACGCAAAGCGCCAAACCTGGGCTGTTGGTTTTTTGTGCATCCAAGCCATCGATCACTAAATTTGCTGCTGCACCAGCACCTTCAACCAGTCGATCATGGTTCGTTTGGCATAAACGTACGGTTTCGCCTTCTTCAACGTTACCCGCAAATGTTAGGCTATTATCATCTGGATTAACCGCTAGCAGAGTGCGGATTTTTTCCACTTCTCTTTTGCCTTCCTCGATCACAGCTAATGGGAACTTAAGACCACTACCTGGTAGACCTTTTGAGAAAGCTGCACCAATATACATTTGGTATAGTGACAGCGCAGGTTTTCCATCAAGCTCATAAACAACGTTTTTCTCTGAGCGTGTCACTTTGCGAGGTGGGCCATAGGGTCTCCAACCGCCCAGTGCGCCACTAGAAGTGACTAATGCGTCACCATATAAGCCCACTGCAATGACCATATGGTCTGATACTGTTTCATTAAACATTTGTAATGTTTTGACGAATGCGCCACCATCGCCAGCTAGGCCGCCAATGATTGGTGTATCTCCCAGCACGGATTGAAAACCGCTGATAAGTTCAGAGCCATTAATGTTTAAGCCGTCAGAAATAACCAGCACAGTGCGTAAGTTATCTGCTTTTAATTGGTTAGCTAAATTAACCGCAGTTTCAAAAGAGTCTTGCATTGTAGAAGACTTGCTTTGCGCAACACGCTGCATGACTTTTTGCCATTGAATAGCCGTGATTTGCACGCTGTCATCAAATACACCATTTGGGCTGATCTCCCCTGAGGTGCTGCAGCCAACAACTTGTGCAGTTGGGTAACGCTTTTTAAGTGCGCCTTGTAACTTCCCCTCATTAAACCGCTTTACAGAACTAAACACCAAGACTAAATTTGCAGCTACTAATGGGGATGCGCTGGGTAAATCTTTTACCGATGATTTCGCATCAATTGCTTCTTGAACAATAATCATTTTTTATAATCCTTCATTCATAAGGTGTTGCGTTGAATAGTCAATTTTTTCGCAAGCTTACTTGCCAATTTTGCTTAAATCACCCTCAAATTCCAAAACTGTCGTTTTTATGCATTAATCTTACATTATTTAATGTGTCTTGTTATAAATATCAGCTAAGGTGTTGCAATTTATAAAAAATTATCACAAGATGAGCGAACATAGTAAAGCGTTTTATCGGTGTTTTAGTTAAATTGCACTAGCGGTAACGAGTGAAATTCAACAAAAATGACACACTTTGGTAATTAAGGAGGAGTAAAAATTGGCGCAAGCAGATATTGCTGGTACTAAAGTCATGGTGATTGATGACAGTAACACGATCCGTCGCAGTGCAGAGCTGTTCCTTAAATCAGCTGGATGTGAAGTGATTTTGGCGGAAGATGGCTTTGATGCACTAGGCAAAATTGCAGACCAGCACCCGCAAGTAATTTTTGTCGATATTATGATGCCAAGGTTAGATGGCTATCAGACATGTACGCTAATAAAACGCAATGATCGGTTTAATTCGACACCAGTCATTATGCTGTCGAGCAAGGATGGCTTGTTTGATCGAGCAAGAGGTCGTATGGCTGGTTCTGACCAGTATTTAACAAAGCCTTTTACGCAAGAGAGTTTAGTAGAAGCAGTTAGCACCTATGCTAAATAATATTAAAGGTAGTTAGGAGAAATAATGGCGATAGAAAAAGTATTGATTGTAGATGACTCGACAACAGATCGATTTTATTTGACGGAGTTGCTTGAGAATGAAGGTTTTCAAGTGGTCGCGCTAGAAAGCGGTGAAGCTTGCGTCGAAAAAGCGCCAGAGATTATGCCTGACCTAATCATTATGGACATTATCATGACTGGCTTGAGCGGTTTTCAAGCCACAAGATCATTAAGTAAGGATCCGAAAACGGCTGACATTCCGGTGATTTTATGCTCAGGGAAGTTGCAAGTGACTGATCATACTTGGGCTGCAAAGATGGGTGCGAAAGACTGCATCCAGAAGCCAATTGAATTGGCTGAACTAAAAGCAATTATTGAAAAACTATAAACTAACGCATCAATACAATGGCGACTGAAAAAGTAAAATTAAGAGATTACCAGCAAAGCATTCTAGATAAGCTGGAAATGATTAGGGAGGATGCATCTAATGTCCCTTCCAATTATTTAGGTGTTGAAATCAGTGGCAGAAATGTCTTGATTAATTTGCTTGATATTACTGAAACGCTTGTGATGACAGAGGTCGAGCCAGTTCCTTTGGTTAAGCCTTGGTTCATGGGTGTGACGAATGTGCGTGGTGTGTTGTATGCGATTAATGATTTGGGGCAGTTGCTTGATGAGCAAGCAACTGAAATATCATCTAATACTAGAATGTTATTAATTAGCGATGATATTTCTTCAAACATCGGATTTTTAGTCGACCGCTTAGTTGGTTTGAGAAACTTTGAGAAACTGAAGAAAAAGAAGAAAACAGAAAAAACAGTTTGTTTTCAGCCTGAGCGCTATGAAGATGAGGAAGGCAATCTTTGGTATGTCCTAGATTGCGAACGATTGGTAAGTTCTAAAGAATTTGAAGTGCCTTACGCAGTGTAAGGTGTTATTTTATTGATGATGTATTTTTAAGCTTGTTAGCAATTAGATAATTAGGCTAAAGGAAAGAACATGGCAGGGATAAAAGACTTTTTTGGTAGGTTGAAAGGTAAATTTTCGCGAAAACCGGCAGGGGGTGCTGGCGGTGAAAGTAGTGTTAGACAAATTATTACACCGATCCTATTGCTCTTTATTTTCGTAGCGGTTGCTTATTACGCGATTACACAAGTGCAGGTTAATGGTCCAATTTTCAACCAAATTAAAACGGTGGATGATTTGCGTAGTGACTTGTCACCACCGCCATTGTTTATTGTTGAGCCTTATGCGTTAGCGCAAAATATGCATTTGGCGTTAGTGGATGGTAATAATGATCGACTGCAATCGCTTAAAGCACAATTTGAGTTGAACAAACAACGTTATGCGGATAGTGTAGGCCGTTGGAATAAAACACCATTGCCTAAAAGTTTGATTGCATCATACCAATCTGTTGTAGCCTCTGGTGAGGACTTCTTTACGGTTTATGAGGATCAATTGTTACCAGCGTTGGCGTCGGGCTTCGTGGGGACTTCATCGCGTGCTTTGGTTGAGTTGGAAAAAGCTTATGTGGTGAATAATGAGCTGGTGCAATCATTCGTGCAAGGTTTGGAGAAAGAAAGTAAGCAGACAGCGTCTAACGCGAATAACTTGTTACGTAACTTCTTGATTGGTTTGGGTTTGTTTTCATTGCTGATTGCGTTATTGATGTTCGTGATTGGTAGAAAACAGCAGGCGGCGACTGATTCAGCGATGAAGTTGCTGGAAGATGATGGGCAAAATAACCAATTAGCCGTTTTAGAGTTGTTGGACGAGATGGGCGATTTGTCTGAAGGTGATTTGACGGTACGTGCGCAAGTGAAAGAGAATATTACTGGTGCGATTGCCGATTCTGTTAACTATACGATTGATAGCTTGCGTGATGTGGTGACGGAGATTAACCGTGCGACAGAGCAGGTGAACTCGGCAACAGGTGCTGCGCAAGGTACATCTACTGCGTTGCTTGAAGCGGCGGAAATGCAATCAGAGCAGATTCAGGATACAACAAAAGCGGTTAACGGGATGACGACTTCTATTTTGCAAGTGTCGACCAACGCGAACCAAGCTGCTGAGGTGGCGCAGCGTTCTTTGCAAGCTGCATCACAAGGTTCACAAGCGGTACAAAATACGATTGCTGGTATGAATGGTATTCGAGAGCAGATTCAAGAAACATCAAAACGAATTAAACGGTTGGGTGAGAGTTCACAAGAGATTGGTGAGATTGTTGAATTGATTTCTGACATTACTGAGCAAACTAATATTCTAGCGTTGAACGCTGCGATTCAGGCGGCATCTGCTGGTGAAGCGGGTCGAGGCTTTACGGTGGTTGCGGAGGAGGTTCAGCGACTTGCGGAACGTTCATCTGAAGCGACAAAACAAATTGGTGCGATTGTGAAAACGATTCAAACCGATACCAATAGTGCGGTGGCCGCGATGGAGAAAAGTACCGAGGGTGTGGTTGAAGGTGCGAAGCTTTCAGATGCTGCGGGTCAAGCACTGACAGAGATTGAAACCGTTACTAATAACTTGGCGCGATTGATTCAATCGATTTCAACAGCAACCGAAGCACAAACAGAGGCTGCGTCTCAAGTGACGCAGAATATGCAGCAAATTCAAGAGATTACGACACTAACAACTGATGGTACTAAGCAAACAACCGAGTCTATTGTGCAACTGACGGCACTGGCGGATGACTTACGTAAATCAGTTGCTGGCTTTAAGTTGTCATAATTTTCATCAGGAAAACTGGAGTATAACTAGGTGTCTGACAGCTTTGATATAGGCCCATTAACGTGGGTTCAAGACGATATTAACCAGTCCCTTGACGCTGTTTTAGAAAGCGTTGAGAAATTAGGTGCGAATCCAAGTGAAACGGCTGATATGCGTTTTGCGCAAACGCATTTATATCAAGCGTCTGGTGCATTGGATATGGTTGGCCTAGAAGGCTGCAAACTTTTCTGTAGCTATTTAGAGAAGCTCGCGGACAAGCTTGAAAAGCAAGAAGTGGACGTGACCACTGAGTTGTTAGAGCATTTTACTAAAGCGCTGAAAACGCTCAAATACTATATTCAAGAATTATTAAACGGTTCTGCCGATATCCCTTTACGTTTATACCCAGTATTACAACCTATTACACAAGCATTAGATGAAGCGGTAGAAGAGAGTGCCTTCTTTTTCCCTGATACGAGTCATACTGTGCCAAAAGACTTAGCTAGTCAGGAGTTTAGCGAAGAGGAATATGCGAGCTTTATCGCCAAGCAACGAACACAATTTCAGAAATCTTTGCTTACTTGGATGCAAGGAAAAGACGAGAATGCAGTCAACAATATGGTTGAAGCCTTATCAGAGGTGATGTCAGCCCAGCATAAACCGAATGTCAAAACATTGTGGTGGGGTGCGAGTGCATTTGGTGAAACACTGGCGCAACCTGATGCCGTCGAAAGCATTTCTGCTAAAAAGCTTTGCCGTAAGCTCGACCAAGAGTTGAAACTATTAAGTGCTGGTGAAAATAAAGCGAACCCAGAGCTGCTACGTAGTTTATTGTATTTTGTTGCAATTAGTGATGTTGATAACGAACGTGTTAACCAAGTTAAGAAGACGTTCTCGCTCAATGATTTAGTCGAAACATCAGCGGCTAGCACGGGTGCTGGACTTTCCGATGAAAAAGAGTTGGGCACCGTAGGTGAGCTAAAAACTGCGATAGCTGCATTACGTGAAATTTGGGAAGAAGTTTCTAACAAAATCAATTTTGATAACCTTGATGCCAATGAAGATGCTGCCCTGGTTGATTTAGACAATGTATTAATTACTAAATTTGCTGATCAGTTGAGTGCGCGTTTGGATGATGCCAATTCATTGAGTCAAGCAGCTGTATCTGATTTATTTGTTGCGTTATCTGAAGCAGCGGTTGTCTTACGTGATGACAAAACCAAAACGACGCAGTATGCATTGATTGAAGTGGCAGCAGCGTTACATCTACTAGATGATGCATTAGTGCATTATCAGAATTTAGATGGAGACATAGTTCAACATATGCAGTCTGAGGTTGAGCGCTTGAATGCAGTAGCAAAAGGGGAGACCTTAGATACTGTAGAAACAAAAGCGTCAGGTAGTTTAGATCGCGATACCGTTGAAGCAGTGACGAAAGATATTGATGAGTCACTCAAAGTGATTGAGCAAGCTTTAGATACTTACTTTAGAAACACTGAAGATAAGACGACATTAACGTTGACGCCAACACCGGTTAAACAAATGGCCGCTATTTTCGACATGTTGAGTTTGGAAACGCCAGCTGAAATCGTAAAAGCTTGTGGTCATTATATTCAGTATTTCCAACAGGACGATTACCAAGAGAATCAGGACGATTTTGAATTGGTTGCTGAAAGCCTCAGTATGATTGGCCTGTATACGAACGAGATGCCTAATGTAAGGCCTGAGTCAGATAAAGCGCTTGAGGGTGCATTAGAACGACTCAATGAAGCACTCGCAGCTACTGGCATCAGTTTTGAAGAGGATGAGGAACCAGCAGAGGACCCTGTCACCGTTATTACTCAAAAAGTTGAGAAAAAAGCGGAAGGTCGCAAAGTGCCAGAGGGGGATGTTGGCGAGAAAATACTGGATAAAGCATTTGATGATGAATTGGCTGATATTTATCTCACCGAGGCAGAAGAAGTGCTGGCACAGATTGCACAGCATTTACAAGCATTACGTGTTGATGCAGAGCAGCATGAACCTGTTGTAGAAGTTAGACGCAGTTACCACACGTTAAAAGGTAGTGGTCGTACAGTAGGGCTCACCGGGCAAGCTGAGGTAGCGGCAAAAGTAGAGACTTTCTTAAATGGTGTGTTAGATAAACAAGAGCACTTGAAGCCTTTCCAGTTGACTAAATTGGAAGAGATCACTGCCGCATTTGCCAGCTGGGCTGCTGCATTAAGAGCTAATGGTGAAGTACGTGTAGATCAAGCTTTTTGGCTGGATCAGGCAGGTATTCTATATCGCTCAGAACCGGCAGCAGAATCTAAGCCAGTAAGTGAAGCTACTGATGAGCAAGCGCCTGTTGCCACAGCTGTCTTAATTGACGGTAAGCGCGAGCTGAGCCGTCAGTTCTACGAGATTTTTCTGAATGAGAGCATGCAAAATCTTTCTATCTTAGAACAAGATGTTGCTAAGCTAACAGACAATACAGTCCATGCACCAGAAACAAAAGCACGTCATGCGGTACATACCTTAGCGAGTAACGCACTTGCTGCAGGTTTTACGCCCATGGGTGAGTTAGGCCGTGCATTAGAAAACTGGCTAGATGAAGTGGCGGATATTTGGGTGTCTGATGAACACTTGCCACTGTATACCAAGGCGACTAAGGCCATTGCAAAAATGTGGCAATCAGTTTCGGAGTTGAAAACACCACGTGCAGCAAGAGCGATTATCAAATCATTAGATGCTGCGTCAGAGAAAGCCAGCCAACATAAAGAACAAGAAGTCATTGACACGGTGCTTTATGATGGCGAACAGGCAGAAGCAGAAGAAGCCGTCTCTACTGAAGTTGCTGAGGATTTAAATGAAATCCTTGAAGAAATCACACTGGACGTGACGGATATTGATGGTGAGGCACCGCCAGTAGAAGACAATGTGCAAGCAGTGCAGCCAGAAGAGGTAGAAGCTGAGGAAGAACAGCCTGAAGAAGTGGTTGTAGAAGCTGCTGACGACTCAACATTAATAGCAGACACATCTAAAGGCGAAACCAACCCTGAATTGCTAGCGCTATTTACAGAGGAAGCTAACGAGATATTGCCACAAATTGGTAGTGATTTACGTGCTTGGAAATCAAAACCAAAAACAAAAGAGCACTCGGATTCCTTACAACGGTCATTGCATACTTTAAAAGGTAGTGCGCGCATGGCGGCGCAGACGGAAATTGGTAATATTGCACACGGGTTAGAAGAATATATTCTTAAAGTGAGTAAGAAAGTACCAACGGATGATGACTTTGAGAACATGTTCGTTGAGCTAGATAAGATTGCGAGTGTGTTTGAAGGTAAGCCTGTAGAGGTTGATAATGCAGCATCGGCAGTGAGTGTGGAAATGGAAGTCTCTACGCCTGAGGAAGATGCTGAGCATATTGCTAGGGCCACAGACAGAAAAGCACAGTTCTTGCGGATGAAGGCTGAAGTGCTTGATCGGTTGATTAATGAGGCGGGTGAGGTGTCTATTATTCGTTCGCGTATTGACCGAGAAATGCTTGGGTTCAAAAAGTCATCCCATGATTTGACCGACAGTTTGGTGCGTTTACGTAATTACCTACGTGAGTTAGAAATTGAAGCGGAAACGCAAATGCAATCACGCATGAATATTCTGCAAGAGTCTGACGAGTCATTTGACCCATTGGAGTTTGACCGTTTTACCAGATTACAAGAGTTAACACGGATGATCGCGGAAAGCGTGAATGACGTGGGTACTATTCAAACTAACTTGTTAGACAATTTGGACCAAACTGAATCAGCGTTACAAGCTCAAAACCGCATGAGCCGTGATTTGCAACAAGGATTGATTGGCATTCGTATGTTGCCATTCCAGCAAATTTCAGAGCGGATGCAACGTATTGTTAGGCAAACTTCACGCGAGTTGAAAAAGTCCGTTGATCTTGTTATTGAAGGTGAGTCAACAGGTGTGGACCGTAGCGTGCTAGACCGCATTAGTGCGCCTTTAGAGCATTTACTGCGTAACTCTGTTGCACATGGTATTGAGAGTAAAACAGCGCGTAAAGCGAGTGGCAAGCCGCAAAATGGTACGATTCATATTAAAGTACAGACGGTCAATGATGAAATTCATATTACCGTCAACGATGATGGTGCCGGTGTTGATCTCGAAAAAGTCAAGACCAAAGCGATTAATAACAATCTGCTAGATGCAAACGCCGATATCAATGAGGATGCACTGCTATCTGTTATTTTTGAACCTGGCTTTTCTACTGCAGAAGATGTTTCACAGATTGCAGGCCGTGGTGTGGGTTTAGATGTGGTGCGTAATGATATTAGTAGCCTTGGTGGCCGTATTGATATGTCTAGTGAGGCGGGTAAAGGTGCAACATTTAATATCTTCTTACCAGTGACACAATCGGTTGCACAAGTATTGGTTGTGCGTACTGGTGAGGATGTCTTTGCGTTGCCAGTGGCCATGATTGAGCAAGCACAAAAAGTGAAGCGTAACGATTTACTAGGCGCATACGCTGACGGCAAGGTTGAATGGAATGGTGTAAATTATGCATTTCATCATTTAGCTAAGCTGCTAGATCACCAAGACCATGAAGTCGAAGATTTACCTTATGCTTCTGTGCTGTTGCTAAGAAGTGGTGCACATACGATTGCCTTACACATTGACGAAGTCATTGGTAACCAAGAGGTTGTGATGAAAGAAATTGGTCCGCAATTGTCACGTGTACCTGGTATTGTTGGTGCAACTGTAACGGGTAACGGTGAAGTTGTATTGATTATTAACCCTGTACAAATTGCGAACAGGGAAGTGCTTTCAGTTGGTAGCGTGGGCGTTAAGAACGTTAAATCTAAAGCGAAGAAGGCAGCTAATAAATCGAGAGCATTGGTGGTTGATGATTCACTCACGATGCGTAAAGTGTTGGGACGCTTGCTTGAACGTGAAGGCTTTGAAGTGCAAGTTGCTAATGATGGTATGGATGCGATGGAGTTATTGCAAATTAGCACGCCAGATATTATCTTGACCGATATTGAGATGCCAAGAATGGATGGTTTTGGTTTGGCACGTAATATTCGTGATGATGAAAGAACGAAACATACGCCATTAATTATGATTAGCTCGCGTACAGCAGACAAACATCAAAACTTAGCGACAGAAATTGGGGTAGATGCTTTCTTTGGTAAACCTGTACAAGATGAAGAGTTAGTTGCAAAAATGAAAGAGCTACTCAACCAATAAATATCGCATGATAAAAAAAGCCACTATTTTTATAGTGGCTTTTTTTTATTTATTGTTAGAAAAAGACGGCAAGCGGGGTTAAAATATCCGGATGCAAGAGCCGAGTAATATGCCTTCATTTGTCCATTTGCGCTGTCATAGTGAGTATTCCATTGTTGATGGGATTGTAAGGATTAATGACTATGTTAAAGCCGCCAGCGCGGATGATATGCCTGCTTTGGCCTTGACCGACATTAGTAATTTGTTTGGTGCAGTCAAGTTCTACAAAGCTGCCAGAAAGCAAGGGATTAAGGCAATTATCGGGGCAGATGTTTGGTTGGAAAATAGCAAAAAACCTCAGCAACCAACCCGTGTATTGTTATTGGCGCAGAATGATGCAGGCTATCAATTACTTTGCGAGCTATTGAGCAAGGCTTACTTAGAAAACCAGTCGAGAGAACGACCTGAGCTTAAGCCAGAGTGGTTTGAGGAAAGCACCGATGGACTTATTTTAGTGACGGGTGCTGGTGAAAGCGATATTGGTCAATCGCTAGCACTGAATAATTTTGATCTGGCAAGAGAGCAAATTGCTTATTGGTCATCATTATTTCCCAACCGTTTTTATTTGGAAATCCAGCGCTACGCAAAGCCAGATAATCAACAAAAACAAGAAGTACGTATCCAGAAAACATTAGCGCTTGCTAGTGAGTTAGCGGTACCTGTGGTCGCTACGCAACCTATCCAGTTTATTGAGCAAGATGATTTTCAAGCACATGAAGCACGTACTTGTATTGCTGAAGGGTATATGCTGGCGGATAGTCGCCGACCCAAGAAATTTACCGATGAGCAATACTTTAAAACGCAGGCGCAGATGGCTGCGTTATTTGCGGATATCCCAGAAGCGCTTGCAAACACTGTCCAAATCGCTAAGCGGTGTAATTTAACCTTAACACTTGGCGAAAACTATCTGCCGGACTTCCCAACACCTGATGGTCAAGACTTGCCGACTTATATGGCGGCATTATCGATGGAGGGCTTGCAAAAACGCTTGGCGCATTTATATCCGGATGAGGCTGTACGGTCTGAGCAGTTTCCTAAATACGAAGCGCGGCTGAAGTTCGAATGTGAAATTATTAATCAGATGGGTTTCCCTGGCTACTTCTTGATTGTTGCTGACTTTATTAACTGGGCTAAAAATAATGGCGTACCTGTTGGCCCAGGTCGTGGATCTGGCGCTGGCTCTTTGGTGGCATATAGTTTGGGCATTACAGACCTTGACCCACTTGAATACAACTTGCTATTCGAACGTTTCTTAAACCCAGAGCGGGTATCAATGCCTGACTTTGATATTGATTTCTGCCAAGAAGGGCGGGATCGTGTCATTGATTATGTGAAAAATAAATATGGCTTAGATTCAGTTTCTCAGATTGCGACCTTCGGTACCATGGCGGCAAAAGCGGTTATTCGTGATGTTGGTCGTGTGCTCGACCTGCCATTTAACTTTGTCGACAGCGTTGCCAAACTGATTCCGTTAGAGTTGGGTATTACCTTAACCGATGCACTTGAAAAAGAGCCACAACTACAAGAGCGCCGTGAAAAAGAAGAGGAGGTAGCACAACTACTTGAACTCGCTTTGCGGCTAGAAGGGCTTGTGCGTAATGTCGGTATGCATGCTGGTGGTGTGCTGATTGCGCCGGGTAAGATTTCTGACTTTTCGCCTATTTATTGTCAAGCGAATGGCGATAGCTTGGTTAGCCAGTACGATAAAGATGATGTGGAAGCGGTTGGTCTTGTGAAGTTTGACTTCTTGGGCCTGCGGACCTTAACCATCTTAGATATGGCCATTGAGAATGCGAATGCGCAGCGTGCGGCTGAAAACTTAGCGCCTTTAGTATTAGAAGCATTGCCTTTGGATGATAAAGCCTCGTTTGATTTGCTGAAACGCTCGAATACAACGGCGGTCTTTCAGTTGGAGTCTAAGGGAATGAAAGACATGCTCAAACAGGCGAAACCAGACTGTTTTGAGGATATTATTGCCCTAGTAGCACTTTACCGACCTGGGCCAATGGATTTGATTCCAGATTTTTGTCGCCGGAAACATGGACAACAGCGTGTTGAATATCCGCATCCTTCAACGGAAAGTATCCTAAAAGAAACTTATGGGATTGCGGTTTATCAAGAGCAGGTGATGCAAATCGCGCAGGTGGTTGCCGGATATAGTCTTGGTGCTGCGGATATGTTGCGTCGTGCGATGGGTAAGAAAAAACCGGAAGAAATGGTCAAGCAGCGCGAAGTATTTAATGAAGGCGCGCAAAAAAATGGCTTGAGCTTGCAACAGTCCAATGATTTATTTGATTTGTTAGAGAAGTTTGCTGGTTATGGCTTTAACAAATCGCACGCGGCAGCATATGCATTGATTGCCTGTCAAACCGCTTTCTTAAAGGCACATTATCCAGCCGCCTTTTTAGCTGCCACGATGTCGGCAGATATGAATAGCACGGATAGTGTTCGTATCTTTTTTGATGATTGCGCTGCTAATGAAGTGGAAGTCTTGCCGCCGGATGTGAATAAAAGTGCGTATCGCTTTAAGCCGCTTAATCATAAGCAGATCCTTTATGGCTTAGGTGCAGTAAAAGGCTCAGGTGCTGCGGCAATCGATTTAATGATAGCGGCGCGGGAAAAAGATGGTCCATTTAAAGATTTATTTGATTTTTGTAGTCGCTTAGATTTACGTAAAGTGAATCGGAGAGTGATTGAATCGCTGATTCGTGCTGGTGCATTTGATCAATTAGAGCCTAATCGAGCAGCTTTATTAGCAGGCGTTAGTGCCGCGATTGGTGCCGCAGAGCATGCTAACAATCATGTTGGTCAGGATAGCTTGTTTGGTGAGGAGTTGAGTATTCAGCATCAATTGCCAACAATCCTTCCATGGGAACCAGAGCAAGCATTAATCGAAGAGAAAACAGCTTTAGGGTTTTATCTGAGTGGTCACCCTTATCTAAGTCATAAAGACGAGGTCGCACAATTTGTACATGGCACATTAGCTGACTTGAAGCCACAAGATCAACCGAAATTGTTAGCTGGAGTTGTGATGGGCGTGCGAATTAGAATGACACAGCGTGGCAAAATGGCGATAGTGACTTTAGATGATGCGGTAGCGAGTGCAGAAGTTGTTGTTGGCGGTGAGCTGCTCACGGAATATGCGCATTTGATTAAAGAGGATCAACTCCTAGTTGTTGAAGGTAAGATTAGCCACGATGATTTCTCAGGTGGTAACCGTATTAATGCGCGCAAGCTGTTTAACTTGCCTGCGGCAAGAAGTCATTATGCGAGCATGCTCAAAATTGCATGTAATGGGCAATCTGATGCCGCTAAATTAACATCGATATTGATGCCATATCGCCAAGGAGAAGCATCTGATAAGAAGTTGTGCCCAATTAAAATTGAATATCACAACACGAATAGCCAAGCGAGTATTATGCTGGGTGATCGCTGGCGCGTTGAATTGCATGATGAGTTGATTCAACATTTAGAAGGCTGGTTGTCAAAAGAAAATGTAAAAATACTTTATAATTAGCCCCATTGAAACTTAACCTTAAGAATTACCCCATATGATGACAAATAGAAGAGCCACAGATGTGAAGATTAGCTATTTAGACTTTGAGCAACCGATTGCCGAGTTGGAAAAGCGAATTGAATCATTGCAAGAGGCACATGATGAGCATGCTGACTTGGATGTTGAAAAGGAAGTGGCGCAGCTAGAGAAAAAGAACAAGCAGCTGTTAACTGAAACTTATCAAAACTTATCTGCCTGGCAAGTCTCACAGGTGGCACGTCACCCACAGCGCCCATATACACTCGATTATATTCGAGAAATATTTACCGATTTTGAAGAGCTACATGGTGACCGTGCATTTTCAGACGATCCTGCAATTGTTGGTGGTGTTGCGCGTTTAGACGGTATGCCAGTCATGGTGATTGGCCAACAAAAAGGACGTGATGTTAAAGAGCGGCAGTATCGTAATTTTGGGATGCCAAGACCAGAGGGTTACCGTAAAGCCCTGCGTTTATTCCGATTAGCCGAGAAGTTTAAGTTGCCTATTGTGACGCTGATTGATACGCCGGGTGCTTATCCAGGGATTGGTGCTGAAGAGCGAGGACAGTCAGAAGCGATTGCTAAAAACTTATATGTGATGGCTGAGCTGAAAACGCCAATTATTGGTGTCGTTATTGGTGAAGGCGGGTCAGGCGGCGCGCTAGCATTAGGTGTGGTTGATCAATTGTTGATGTTACAACACTCAACTTACTCAGTGATCTCGCCAGAAGGCTGTGCATCTATTTTGTGGAAGAGTGCTAGTAAAGCACCAGAGGCTGCGGAAACATTGGGTATTACCGCTGAGCGACTAAAAACATTGGGTTTGGTTGATCAGATTATTACTGAACCATTAGGCGGGGCACATCGTGAGCCAGATGCAATGGCTGAGAGCCTAAAGAAAGCAATTAAAACGAACTTGAACGCACTCAAGAAAAAAAGTACAGAGAAGTTGCTAGCAGTTAGGTATGAACGCTTAATGGGTTATGGCAAGTTCAAAGAAACGGGTAAAAAATAATGTGGTAAAGCGTAAGGAAGATTCGCTATTAAGCCAATTGCAGCTTTTTCTTAGAGAGTTTTTTTTACAACAAAAACGCATTAAACCAACACTGCTTGTTGCCTACAGTGGCGGTTTAGATTCAACTGTGCTTCTACATGCACTCTCTCAATTACGAACAGCAATGCCAATGCACTTACGTGCAGTGTATGTGCATCATGGTTTAAGTGAATATGCTGACAAGTGGGGTGAGCATTGTGCACAAACATGTAGTAATCTAGAAATCCCATTCAATATAGCGCATGTAACCATTGATCGGACGAGTGGCCTAGGCACTGAGGCGGCTGCTAGAAATGCACGTTACCAAGCACTGCAAGCAGAAAAGGCAGATTTTATTTGCTTAGCACATCATCAAGATGATCAAGCAGAAACGCTATTGCTGCAATTGGCAAGAGGAGCTGGTGTTAAGGGGTTAGCTGGGATGGCGCAAGTTGTTAGCAATAAACGTTTGCTTCGACCATTTCTTAATCAATCACGAGGCGATTTGCTAGCTTATGCAGAGCAGCACCAGTTACAGTGGATTGAGGATGATAGCAACATCGATACGCAATATAGCCGTAACTATTTGCGTCATCATGTCATGCCTGTTTTACAACAACAATATCCCAGTATTCGTCAAACATTATCTCGTTCTGCAAACCTGATGGCGCAAGCGGATGAACTATTAACAGATTTGGCGTTAATCGATGCGGAACAAGTTGTTGATAAAGCACCACAGTACGGCGCGTTGCGTTTAGCAGAGTTACTTCAACTGAGCCAGGCCAGGCAAATGAATCTGCTTAGGTGGTGGCTAGCAAGTAATGCTATTGCCATGCCTAGTCACGCACTCCTTTCGCAAGTATTGCGTCAATTAGCATCAACCAGAACGGATGCTTCAGTGCAGGTGAAAGTAGCGGATGGACTGACGATTAGACGCTATCAAGACAAGGTTTTTTTAGTAGTTGATATTCAATCAATGCCTCCCATTATGATGCAATGGCAGGGTGAAGAAGTGCTGGCATTACCCAATCATACGTATTTACGTTTTACCAAGCAGCTTGGGGAAGGCATTGCCTATGAGCGAGTAGTCAATGGCGCAACATTGACTATTAGAAACAGGGTGGGGGGTGAGCGTATTCGCCAAGCGACAAATCAACCGCGCCGGGGTCTAAAAACCATCTTGCAGTCAGCTAATATCGCGCCTTGGGAGCGAGAACAAATACCGCTTATTTTTATCAATGATTCGCTAGCAGCGATCCCTAACATCACGATTGATGTGAGCCTTAAAGCGGATAAGGATGAGTTAGGTTTGGTTGTTGAATGGCTACCTGCTGCTTTATAACTTCAAACTAGGGCCAATATTAGACCTATATTTGGCTATATAAAACCACCATTATTGGTTGTATATAACCAATTTATAGAATAGAATAGTTGTGAATAACCCCTTGGGATACATATCCCCTTCATTATTAAAGTATTTTTTTGTAAGCAAATAGTGGAATGTAAATTGCTCTAATTATTGAGATAAAAACGACAAGAGTATAGAAACTTTAATAAAGGGAATTTACATGCATAAAACATTCAAACTAAAACTAGTCGCGCTTGCTACCGCGTCTGTGTATTGTTTGCCTACTGCAGTGATGGCAGAGGAAGCAGATATTACAACAGATGAGATTGAAGTGATTAGTACAACGCCTTTACAAGGTGTTGGTTTACCAGTCGATCAAATACCTGCAGCTGTGCAAACAGTAAAAGACGAAGACTTAGAGCAGCAGAAAAGTACAACAATTGCTGACTTTATGAATAACAACCTAACGGGTGTGTCGATCAATGAAACACAAAACAACCCATATCAGCCTGACATTTTATTCCGAGGTTTCACAGCGTCCCCATTATTAGGTACGCCACAAGGTTTATCTATCTTTCAAGACGGTGTGCGTGTGAATGAGGCTTTTGGTGATGCGGTGAATTGGGATTTGATCCCAGTTAACGCAATTGCGGGCATTAACCTAATTCCTGGTTCTAATCCTGTATTTGGCTTAAACACATTGGGTGGCTCTCTTTCAGTGGTCACGAAGAATGGTCGTACCCACCAAGGTGGCGCAGTTGAAGCGAGCTGGGGTTCATGGCAACGTAAGAATGTTTTAGCCGAATATGGTGGTGTTTCAGAAGATGGTTCTATGGACTTCTTCATAGCAGGTAACTATTTTGATGAAGATGGTTGGCGTGACTTTTCTCCAAGTGATGTGAAACAACTATTTACTAAGGTCGGTTGGCAAAATGATTCAACTCGGTTAGAACTGAGCATTACTGCAGCTGATACCGATTTGATTGGTAATGGCTTGATTCAAAAAGAGATCAAGGATGAAGAGGGTGATGAAGCTATTAACACGCGCCCAGACCAAACAAAAAATGAACTGGCGTTCTTTAACTTGAATGGTAGTCATTGGTTTAATGATGATGTTGAACTCGCTGGCAATACTTACTTTAGAAGTTCTAACCGCAGCACTTTGAACGGTGATGTGAATGACGACTTTGCAGGAGTTGCTGGAACCTTTGCCGGCCTGTGTTTGGCTGCGCCAGGAGCTGCTGACCCTGAAGGGCAAGCTGAAGATAACTGTAGTGGCGCGTTAAATACGAGTGACACAGAGCAGAAAAGCTATGGTTTCAATGCGCAACTAGCATTTAATCAAGATTTAATGGGTAAACCAAACCAGTTGATTGTCGGTGGTGGTTATGATTACTCTACAATTGATTTTGAACAAGGGACAGAGTTTGGTTTGGTCAATGCAACACGTGGTGTTGACGGTATTGGTGTCGAAGGTGATGAGGCGGAGGTTGAATTGACCGGGAAAACAACAAGTTGGGGTGTTTTTGCAACAGATACGATGTCTTTAAACGACCAATGGGCATTAACCTTATCCGGTCGTTATAACCACATTAATGTCAAAAATAGCGATAAGTTAATTCCTGATTCAAGTAATCCTGCATCGTTAAACGGCGATCACGACTTTAATCGTTTTAATCCTGCAGTAGGTATGACCTTTACGCCAAGCAAAGCGGTTACTTTATATGGTACATATAATGAAGGTATGCGAGCGCCAACTTCTTTAGAATTAGGCTGCGCAAACCCACAACAACCTTGTAAGTTACCTAATGCACTTGCTGGAGATCCACCATTAGATAAAGTTGTAGCTAAAACTTATGAGCTGGGTGCACGTGGTGCTTTAACAAAGAACATTCGTTGGAATGCCGCTGTTTATAGAACAGTCAATCATGATGATATCCAGTTTATTACAACTGAGTCTGCTAGTAGTGGTGGTTACTTTGACAACATAGGAAAAACACGCAGGCAAGGTCTTGATCTCGGGCTTTCAGGTAAGGTGAGCAAGTTTAGCTGGAATGCAGGCTATAGCTATGTTAATGCAACATATCAGTCAGACTTGCAGTTAGCAAACGAAGGCAATACAACTGCTTTCTTTGATGGTACTAATAATGTAATTCAAGTCAGAAAAGGGGACCAGTTAGCAAACATTCCTGAGCATGCTTTGAAGCTTCGCTTACAGTTTCAAGCAACACCTAACTGGAGAATTGGTACGACTATTAACTCATTCTCTGAAGTGTATGTTCGAGGTAATGAAAACAACAAACACCAGGAGGGCGTAGGCACTAACGCAACAGTTGAAGGTGAAGCCGTGGAAGATAGTGGTAAGCTCAGCGGATATACAGTCGTTAATCTAGATACTAGTTACACATTTGGTAATAGTGGCTGGCAAATATTTGCTAAAGCAATCAACATCTTTGATAAAGATTATGCAAGTGGTGGTCAGCTTGGTGAGAACTGGTTTGAAGATGGTAACTTTGCAGCCGATAATGAGCCATCCTTACAACTAATGCAAGGCGCACCGCGTGCAGGTTGGATCGGTGCACGTTATGAGTTTGGTAAGAAGTAACTAGAGAAAGAGAATTGACTGCACAAACACAAACATTTGTTCATCGCTTTAATGAAGAAACGCAGCGTAAGCTGCTGATTGTTGAAGATGAGGATTTGTTTGCGCGTGCAGTCACCAAACATTTAAAAAAAGCTGGCTTTGATTGTGAGTGTGCGGGGAATTTAAAAGATGCACGGGCATTAATAAAGCAATTTCAGCCAGATTTAGTATTGTTGGATATGCGACTGCCTGACGGTAATGGGCTAGACTTAATCGAAGAGCTTGTTAGTCAGCAAATAAAAGTGATTGCCATGACGGCTTATGGCGAGGTGAATGATGCCGTACAAGCAATAAAGCTTGGTGCGCATGACTATCTTAAAAAGCCTATCGATTTAGAAGAGTTATTACTCATTATCCAAAAAAATGAGAAAACTTTCGAGCTACAAACCAGCCACGATAACGCAAAGCAACGAAATTCACACACCAGTTCACATGCAGACAATGTTGAATTGTTAGGCGATAGTCCAGCGATAAAGAGTGTGCGTCAACAAATAGAGCGCATTGCGCAGTTAGGTCACCTTGTTGATGCGATTCCGCCCACAGTGCTTATTTCTGGTGAAACGGGTGCAGGTAAAGATGTAGCTGCCCGCTTGCTGCATTTATCTTGCGCACACAAAGAAAAGCCATTTATTCATGTCGATTGTGCTTCGTTACCTGCGGAGTTAATTGAGAGTGAGTTGTTCGGCCATGAAAAAGGTGCTTATACCAATGCCGTGACAGCGCGACCGGGTCTGATTGAAGCGGCAGAAGACGGTACTTTGTTTCTAGATGAGGTTGGTGAGATTCCGTTAAGTTTGCAAGCAAAGTTGTTGAATGTACTCGAACGGCGTCAAGTGCGCCGCTTAGGTTCGACAAAGGAGCGCAGTGTCCCAGCGCGCATTATCGCTGCGACTAATAGAGACTTGCATCAAATGGCGGGCTCAGGTGAGTTTCGTTCAGACTTATATTTCCGCTTAAATGTCATCAGCTTGACGATGCCTGCTTTGCGTGAGCGTGAACGAGATGTATTGCTTTTGGCTAAACACTTTATGGCGTTGACAGAAAGACGCTATGGCTTAATAGAGCATCGCTTTAGTTTAGCCGCAGAAGAGGCGATGAAACAATATAGCTGGCCAGGTAATGTGCGGGAGTTAAAACACCAAGTGAGCCGTGCTGTGCTTTTAAGTAACGAAGTGGCTATTTCAGTTGAAGATCTTGCCTTGCCAAACAGGGCAATTGACACCCAGCAGCAATCGCACCATTCAGTACAAACAGAAGAGCAAGCTGCACCGACCTTGGATGTTGCGGAAAAGCGGATGTTAATTGCAGCTCTTGAAGCGACAAATCATAATGTATCTAAAGCCGCACGCAATCTAGGAATTACACGGATGAAAATGCGATACCGTATGGAAAAACACGGTGTCGGCGTTTAATTTCTTGTAATCAACGTGGTATGATTCCAGTCAATAGATACTGGAGTTTTTCATGAGCAAGCACGTGGTCTTAGGCACACCGTTATCCAACTCGGCAACAAAGGTCATGCTCCTCGGTAGTGGGGAATTGGGTAAAGAGGTTGTGATTGCCCTGCAGCGTCTTGGTGTTGAAGTCATCGCTGTGGATCGCTATGCAAATGCACCGGGTCATCAAGTCGCACATCGCGCTTATACGATTGATATGACGGACAGCGATGCACTTAAAAGCCTTGTAGAGAAAGAGCGGCCACATTTAATTGTGCCAGAGATTGAAGCGCTGAATACTGACACGTTGGCTGAAATTGAAGCGGAAGGTATTGCCACCGTAATTCCAACAGTGAAAGCGGTGCAATTGACCATGAATCGAGAAGGCATTCGCCGTCTTGCAGCAGAAACACTTCAATTGCCGACCTCACCATATGCCTTCGCCCGAAGTGAAAATGCGTTAAGAGCGAGCATTGATGATGGTATTGGCTATCCATGCTTTATCAAACCGACGATGTCATCATCCGGGAAAGGGCAATCACGTATTACACAAGACAGTGAAGTGAAAGCGGCATGGGACTATGCGGCTTCTGGCGGGCGTGTCGATCAAGGCGTGGTGATTGTTGAAGGTCAAATAGACTTTGATTTCGAGATTACTTTGCTGACTGTGCGTGCTAAGAATGAGCAGGGCGAAATACAAACCTATTTTTGTGAACCCATTGGGCATCGACAATCAAAAGGCGATTATGTCGAAAGTTGGCAGCCACAAGCGATGTCAGACAAGGCCTTAGCAGCATCACAGGCTGTTGCAAAAGCGATTACGGACGCGTTAGGTGGCTTAGGTTTATTTGGCGTGGAGTTGTTTATTAAAGGGGATGAGGTCTGGTTCTCGGAAGTCAGTCCAAGGCCGCATGATACTGGCATGGTTACAATGTGTAGCCAACGCTTAAGTGAGTTTGAGCTGCATGCGCGCGCTATTTTAGGCTTGCCTGTTGATGTGAGTTTAACTGCGGCAGGTGCTAGCGCAGTGATCTATGGTGGCGCTGATAGTAAAAATCTCAGCTTTTATGGCCTTGAAAAAGCACTGGCAGTGCCTAATAGTGATGTGCGCTTATTTGGTAAGCCTGAGGCATTTACACGTCGTCGCATGGGTGTCGCTTTGGCTACTGGCGACCATGTAGATGCTGCTAGAGCACTAGCGCAGCAAGTGGCGAGTGCAGTTAAACCGCAGGCGGATTGATGTTGGATAAAATTGACGAAGTTGGTTCAAATAAAGCCACCTTTTATGAGTTGCTCGGCGGTGATGAAGCGGGTAAGGAGAAGATTCGTCAGCTAGTTGAAACATTTTATGATGTGATGGATCATGATCCAAAAGCGACTGGCCTGCGCAGTATCCATTCTGCAGATTTAACCGAAGCGCGAGAGAAGTTATTCATGTTTCTAACCGGTTGGACTGGTGGCCCGCAACTGTATATCGAGCGGTATGGCCATCCACGCTTACGCGCTAGGCATATGCCATTTGCCATCGGCGAATCTGAAAGAGACCAATGGATGTATTGTATGATTACTGCGATGCATCAAATTGGTATTGAAGATCCTTTGTTGACGCAGTTATCAACACAGCTATATGGCGTTGCGGATTTTATGCGCAACCAATAGGGCGGTGAGCTTAAAGCAAAGCAGCATGATGATGCCTCTTTAACATGCTATGCAAAAAAGCCTTTGTTTTACTTCATGTGTGAGTTCAGGCATTATTAATAACTCTACATGAAAGCGTCAATAAATCATGGCCGCAACAAATAAATCGACAAGCCAATTATCACAAGACTCAGCCGCAGCACGCGAGACACTTGAGAAAAGAATCCTAGCGCTTGATGAAGAAAGGCGCCAGTTGCTTGCGCGTGAAGCGCGTTATAAAGACTTTGCTGAGGCCTCGGCGGATTTCTTTTGGGAAACCGATGCAAGTCTAAATATTCGATTAATCAGTGAGGAATTTGAACACTTTCAGTTTGCGAAGCTCACGGATTGTTCAAACACTTGTCATAGTCATACCTCGAATGAAGTGCTGAAGTTACTGCAAGCACATGAATCATTTGCAGATGTTGTTGTTTACACAGGTGATGAGGGGAGTTACACCTATCTTCGCATTTCAGCGAAGTCAGTTTTTGATGCGCAAGGGCACTTTGTCGGTTACAGGGGTATTGGCCGTGATGTGACAGCAACAATCTCATTAAACCAACAAGTGGAGTTTCTCGCTACCCATGATGAACTTACTGGCCTACCTAATCGTAACCTGTTTAGGCAGCGCTTAGAACATGCCATCTCTAAAGCCGAGCGAACACAGAAGCAAATACTGTTGCTGTTTTTTGACCTAGATTATTTTAAGATGGTTAATGATACGCTTGGACAGGATGCTGGGGATAAGTTGCTGGTAGAAGCTGTTGAGCGGATATCTAAGCGCGCACGCGCGACAGACATCTTATGTCGCTTGGGTAGTGATGAGTTTGTGATGTTAATGGAAGGGGCTTCTCCACAAGATGGTAATCGTTTAGTTAGAGAGATTATTGCTGCATTTGAGCCAGCCTTCGAGATACATCAGCAACGTATTTATTGTACGGTTAGTATCGGAGTGAGTGTCTATCCAGATGATACAACAGACCCTGAATCACTATTGCTCTATGCAGATTTAGCCATGTACCGTGCCAAACAGAGTGGAAGAAATAGTTTTGAGTTCTATACGGCAGAGCTTAATTTTATTGCACACCAGTGGCTTGAGGTGGAACAAGGTTTACGTCAGGGCTTAAAAGACGCACTATTCTTTCTAATGTATCAACCGCAATACGATCATAAAACGGGGGCGCTAGTTGGCATTGAAGCTTTACTCCGTTGGCGGCATCCTGAGCATGGCTTAATCCCACCATTAGAGTTTATTAAGGTAGCAGAGCAGTCAGAACTGATTAATCAACTAGATGCATTTGTGTTGGAAGAAAGCTGCTCGCAAGTCAGACGTTGGTTAGATGCAGGCTATTCAGTGCCACGCTTATCGATTAATGTATCATCACGCCACTTTCGGTCTAACCGGTTGCATCAAGTGCTCATGCAGGTCGCAGGTACATATCAGATTCCACCCAAATCGCTATGTATTGAAATTACGGAACATGCATTGTTAGAAGAGGTGGATGCTGCGAAGCAGAACATGCAGCACATTAAAGATGCTGGCTTCCCCGTTTCTTTAAGTGATTTTGGTATAGGTCACGCTTCCTTGCTTTACCTGAAGCGCTGGGCAGTAGATGAAATAAAAATTGACCATACGTTTGTGTCGGGTTTGGGTACGAATGAAGAGGATGGTCAAGTGGTTAAAGGTATTGTCGCCTTAAGCCAAGCATTAGGCCTAAACGTCGTTGGTGCAGGTTTGGAGAATCGAGAACAAGCAGATATGCTCGCTGCATGTGGGTGTAAGACAATGCAAGGCTATTTATTTGCATTGCCGTTAGACGTGGAAGCGTTAGAAAAACTACTAAAAAAGTCTAAAGTCGTTAACGCTTTTTAAGTCCACCCAATAAAGCAGCGACAGGCGCTTTACGGTTGCTTCTAGTTGATCTCGGCTCTTTTTTCGAAGCATTATCATTTTTACTGGCAACGTATGGCTCGTAGAAAAAAGGATCATTGCTTTTTTGTGATTTCTTAGCCGAAGTCTGGCTTTTGCTTCGCGGTGCTTTATGTTTGCTGTGAGAGACTTTCGTTTTTTCGCGAGCAACTTTTTTCTTAATGAGCTTTTCAATTTCTTCGAAGTATTTCTCTTCATCTTCAGAAACCAATGAAATGGCAACGCCGCTTGCGCCTGCACGACCGGTACGGCCAATGCGGTGTACATAATCTTCTGGTGCAGAAGGAATTTCGTAGTTAATCACCATCGGTAAGTCACTAATGTCTAGCCCACGTGCAGCAACATCTGTGGCAACTAATGCTTTCACAGAGCCTTCTTTAAAAGCATCTAATGCAGCAATACGTTCCTTTTGTGTTTTATCACCATGAATCGCATCAGCAGCGATGCCATCACGGACTAAAGCACGGCTTAAACGGTTAGCCGTTAACTTCGTTTTGGTGAACACAATCACTTGCTTTTCTGCATCTTCTTTTAACAACTGGGCTAATAATGGCTCTTTATCTTTTTGTGCAACGGCATAGGCTTTTTGTTGCACATTGTCATTGGTCGCATTGCTACGAGCAACTTCAATTAAAGCTGGGTTGCTAAGAAACTCATCAGAAAGCTTTTTAATTTCTTTGGAGAATGTTGCTGAAAACATCAATGTCTGGCGTTTCTTGGGTAGCAGGGCTAGAATGCGTTTTAAATCAGGCATAAAGCCCATGTCTAGCATTCTGTCTGCTTCATCTAGGACTAAAAAGCGAACTTGATTGAGCTGAACCGTCTTTTGCTCGACATGGTCAAGTAAGCGACCTGGTGTCGCAACGAGCACTTCGATACCTGTTTTTAATGCGGGTGTTTGTTTGCGAATATCAACACCACCAAAAACACATAAGCTGCGTAAATTGGTGTTTTTAGCATAGGTCTTGATGTTTTCCTCTACTTGGATTGCCAGTTCTCGCGTTGGCGCTAAAATCAATGCGCGAACAGGGTGCTTGGCAGGCGAGGTGCTTGTACTCGCCATTGGCAATAAACTGTTAAGGATAGGCAGCGTAAAGGCAGCTGTTTTACCCGTTCCAGTCTGTGCACCGGCCATGAGATCAATGCCGGTTAAGGCAATCGGTATTGCTTGCGCTTGAATAGGTGTCGGCGCGGTATAGCCAGTATCCGAGATGGCTTGCAGCAGTGGTGCTGCAAGCCCGAGTGATTCAAAGTCTTCTGCTATTTTGGTTTCTTTTGTCATTGTCTAGTTATGCATGCCTTTAATTATGCAAAATTACGTGAGCGTCTAGCACCGTCCGTATTAGGGCGACGTGGCGCACGGTTACCTGAAGGAGTGCCATTTGATGGCTTGTGATTTTGATGGCGTTGAGCACGGGGCTTACCAAATTTCTCGTTAGAAATTTTAGCTGAGCCTCTATTAGCGTTATTGCCACGTGAATCACCGAAGCCTTTTGCTAATTCTTTAGCGAACTGCATATCGGTGTCTTTCGTATAGTTCACGCTATTACCATTCACTTCGCCAGTTGGCTGCTGTGCTTGGTTGCGGTTAGCTTTGTTGCCTCTCGGTTTGTCGCTTCTTGGCTTGTTGTCAAAGTGGCGTGGTTTTTCTGACCGGTTAGGACGAGCGCTTCTATCGTTGCGGTCATTTCTGCTACCAAAGCTTCTTTGCTCATCATATTGCGATTGTTTTGCGCACGATTACCATTGCGTTCTGAATCGTTGCGATCACTGGCTGCGCGATTGCCGAAGCTACGGCCTTTCTCACCGCTGTTTCCACGATCACCACGGTTATCGTTGCGTGATTGATAACCACGGCCATTACCTGATTTATGACCAGATGAATTACCACGACGGCCACGGCCTTTACCGCGTTTGTCATCAGGGGCGTTCATATTGATTGGTCTCTTTGGTTCAAAACCTTCAATGACGGTCGCTTCTATTTTTTGACCAGTGTATTGCTCAATCTTGCGTAAAATATGACGGTCCATATTGGCTGCAAATGAAATGGCAATGCCTTTACTACCAGCACGGCCTGTACGGCCAATACGATGGACATAATCTTCAGCAAATTTAGGTAAGTCATAATTAATCACGTGACTAATACCTTTGACATCAATCCCACGGGCTGCAACATCGGTTGCGACTAGCACTTGTACATTACCTTGGCGTAATTTTGTCAGCGTGCGATTACGCGCACCTTGTGTCATATCACCATGCAAAGCAGCCGTTCGGTGGCCTGCCGCATATAAATCGTCAGCTAATAAGTCAGCGTGGCGCTTAGTGCTGGTGAAAATGATGGCTTGATTAACATCTGGCTCAATCAACAGGTGCTCGAGTAATTTGTTTTTATGGTTCATGTCGTCAACATGATGGATGCGTTGCTCAATGTTTTCGTGTTTTTCTTTCTGAGCTGCAATTTGAATTTTAACGGGGTCTTTTAAGATGTCACGCGCAACGCGGGCAATATTACCCTCTAACGTTGCTGAGAATAAGAGTGTTTGACGGTCTGCAGGCAGTGCTTCGCAAATACGTTCTACATCTGGCATAAAGCCCATATCTAACATACGGTCTGCTTCATCAAGTACTAACATTTGTAAACGGCTAAGATCAATGCGGCCGCGTTCCATATGGTCAATAAAACGACCTGGTGTTGCAACTAGAATATCTAATGGCTGCGACAACAGCTTGTTCTGTAGTGGGTAAGGCATACCGCCAACGATACTCACGGTACGTGCACGCAGTTGCTTGCCGTACTTGCGTGCTGATTCGTTGACTTGTGCCGCTAGCTCACGTGTCGGCACTAGGACTAGGATGCGTGGTCCACGGCTTTTTGATTCATGCGGTGTTGCGAGTAGGTTCAGTGCAGGTAATGTAAAGCCTGCTGTTTTACCTGTGCCTGTTTGGGCAGAAGCTAAAATATCGCGACCTTCCATAACCGCAGGAATGGCTTGCGCTTGGATAGGCGTAGGGTTAGTGTAGCCCGCTTCCTCAACCGCTTTAAGGATTGATGGATGTAGGTTTAATGATGCAAATGTTGGTGCAGTAGACAAATGGTGTCCCTTTCTAAATAGTACATAAAAGGGCGCAAGCAATAACGGATGTTACTTCTAATTGAATAGAATATCTAATCAACCAAGCAAACCACTTGGGTTAAATGAGTAACATATACGCAGAAGAAAGCTGAAAACGAATCAGGGACTTCTTTTACCGGCGCGCTGGCATGGCCACTAACCGATAAAATTAAGATGTAACGTCTATACTTCACGCGTTACGGTAGGTCAGGGCGATGAATCTAAAACTTTAAATTGCAAAAAAGATTGCAATAACGTTTTAACTTGCGCGCAGTATAAACACTTATTTTGTAATGTCAAATAATAAAGCGTTGATATTGTGTTAGAATCGCGCCCTTCAAAAACATATTGGCGCCCACTAATGTCACGTAATCTAAGAAATGTCGCAATTATTGCCCACGTTGATCATGGTAAAACAACTATGGTCGATAAACTCTTACAACAAGCAGGTACGTTTGCATCGCATCAAGCGGTCGAAGAACGTGTCATGGATAGTAACGATCTTGAAAAAGAACGTGGTATTACTATTCTTGCTAAAAACACCGCACTAACCTACGAAGGGACTCGCATTAATATTGTCGATACACCGGGTCACGCCGATTTTGGTGGTGAGGTAGAGCGTGTATTGGGCATGGTTGATGGCGTTGTGTTACTTGTTGATGCGGTGGATGGCCCTATGCCACAAACACGCTTTGTGACAAAGAAAGCATTAGCATTAGGATTAAAACCTATCGTTGTCATTAATAAGGTGGATCGTCCTAGCGCTCGTACTGACTGGGTGATTGACCAAACGTTTGATTTGTTTGCAAACTTAGACGCAACAGATGAGCAATTAGACTTCCCAGTCGTTTATGCTTCTGCGTTAAATGGTTTCGCGATGTTAGACATGAATGATCAGTCTGACAATATGCGTGCGGTGTTTGAAACAATTTTAAGTCATGTAGAACCACCGCAAGGCGATGCTGATGCGCCGCTACAAATGCAAATCTCTGCACTAGATTACTCGACTTACACTGGTCGTCTAGGTGTTGGCCGTGTATTAAACGGGCGTGTTAAAACAGGCCAGCCAGTCGCAGTGATGAATGGTGATGAAAAGGTCACTCCTGGAAAAATTAATCAAGTATTGGGTTATGAAGGTTTAGAGCGTGTCGAGGTGCCTGAGGCGGAAGCCGGTGATATCGTCATTGTTTCTGGTATCGAAGATATCGGGATTGGTTATACGATTTGTGACAAAGATAACCCAGTTGGTTTGCCGCACCTAGGTGTTGATGAGCCAACATTGACTATGGACTTTATGGTTAATAGCTCACCGTTAGCCGGTACAGAAGGTAAGTTTCTCACTTCTCGTCAAATTCGTGACCGTTTAACTAAAGAATTATTAGTGAATGTGGCGCTACGTGTAGAAGATACGGATGATGCGGATATTTTCCGAGTATCTGGTCGTGGTGAATTACATTTAACGATCTTGTTAGAGAATATGCGCCGTGAAGGTTTCGAATTAGCGGTCGGTAAACCGCGTGTTGTTTATCGTGAGATAGACGGTGTTCGTTGTGAACCATATGAAGTGTTGACAATTGATGTTGATGATGAGAACCAAGGTTCCGTTATGGAGGAGTTAGGTCGCCGTAAAGGTGAAATGACTAATATGGAATCTGACGGCAATGGTCGTACTCGTATCGAATATAAGATTCCAGCTAGAGGCTTGATTGGCTTTCAGGGCGAGTTCTTAACGCTGACAAGGGGAACTGGCTTAATGTCTCATGTGTTTGATGAGTACGCGCCTGCCAAGTCTGACATGCCGGGCCGCCGCAATGGTGTATTGATTTCATCAGAAAAAGGTGAAGCAGTCGCCTATGCACTATGGAAGTTACAGGACAGAGGTAGAATGTTCTCTAGCCCAGGTGATAAATTATATGAAGGCATGGTTATCGGTATTCATAGTCGTGACAATGACTTAGTTGTAAACCCAATTAAAGGCAAGCAGCTGACCAATGTACGTTCCTCTGGTACAGATGAAGCAGTGCGTTTGGTGCCTCCAGTTGCGCTCACTTTAGAAAGTGCTGTAGAGTTTATCGACGATGATGAGTTGGTGGAAATTACACCTGAGACGATTCGTATCCGCAAGCGTTTCTTGCTTGAGCATGAGCGAAAAAGAGCGTCTAAAGATTAAGTACGTCGCTTAATTTAAGCCCCAGTTGAGCAATCAACTGGGGCTTTTTTGTTTTTGTATTTATACAAATATGTTGTTATTAAGTCAATTAAAAGCTATGTTTATTTCAAATATGGCATTCTATATTTATATATAGAATATAAATTACATTCTATATACTTTATTGGTAAAAAATGTTGACGATTCTCTATTTTTTGATACTCTGAACATGTCGAATTAACTTTGAGTAGTTAATCATGAATAGAATTTTCAGGGTGGCAATACTGTGTATTGTGGTGGGTGTTCTTTCTGGATGTATGGCAGCTGCTACAACTGTAGCTGGTGTGGGAGGGTCTGCTGCACTCAATCATCAAGTGACTGGGGTGAGTTATAGAACGTTCACGGCTCCTGCTTATAAAGTTAAACGTGCAACATTTATTGCACTAAAACGAATGAAGATTAAAGTCATCGCTAAGGGCAAAAAGAAAGACCAAGATATTTATACGATCACGGCCAAAGCGATTAAAAGAGATATTGAAGTTGAGATTGAACCGATTAGCGCAAACGCAACCCGTATTCGCGTACAAGCGAAAAAATCAGTCTTTTCTTATGACGCAGCAACAGCAAAAGAAATTGTGATGCAAACTAAGCGTCAGTTAGGTTGATTTGACTGAAGTGGTTATCAGTTGAATGATGTAGTAGTGGCAGTAGATGTAAATGTATTTTCTCCTAAGTTTTAAGCGCCTTAACCAGGCGCTTTTTTTTGGAAAAAATTATTTTATTCAACGCCTTGGCTAGCTAGGTAATCCTCATAGTTACCAGTGAAGTCAACAATACCATCTTCTTTAATTTCTAAGATGCGTGTCGCAATAGAGCTAACAAATTCTCGGTCATGGCTGACGAAGAATAGGGTGCCTTCATATTTATCTAATGCTGTATTAAGGGCCTCAATGGATTCCATGTCCATATGGTTGGTTGGTTCATCCATTAACAATACATTGGTTTTTGCTAACATGAGTTTGCCGTATAGCATGCGACCTTTTTCACCGCCGGATAAGACGTTGACAGATTTCTTGGTTGCTTCAGTTGGGAATAGTAAGCGGCCAAGCATACTACGAACAGTCGTATCATCATCACCTTCTTGGCGATGAGAGGTCATCCATTCATATAAATCTTCACCTTTTTCAAACTCATACTCATGGTCTTGCGCATAGTAGCCAATATTGGCTTTCTCTGCCCATTTTACATCGCCATGTTTCGGTTCAAGGTCTTGTGCTAAGCAGCGTAGCAGTGTTGTTTTACCGATACCGTTCTCACCAATGATGGCCACTTTTTCACCAGCTTCAAAGATAATCTCAAGGTCTTTGAATAAGTCTTGATTATCAAAGCCATGGCCGAGTTTCTTGAGTTCGACTGCATTGCGGTGTAACTTTTTCTT
>SPJO01000033.1 GCA_006844635.1 Methylophilaceae bacterium
AGGGAATGGCATCACCAGAAGATATGGATTTAATGCAAGTGATTGATGAGCCGCAAGAGGTGGTTGATGCAATCTTCAAATATTACGAATCTAGGGGCTTTGAACTCAGCTCAGAAGAGAAGCAAAATCAACTTTATTTGTAATGAATACAGGTATGGTTTGTCGCTTTTTGATAGAATGGTATTAACTTAAAGGAAGCAAGGTGAACAGGATGACAAACAAAAAATGGATGCAACTTTTCGTCAGTGCAATATTCACTGTGATGGTGCCATTTGCTTTTGCTGATACGCCTGCAGATGCAGAGTTGCTTGATGAGGTGCCGCCACCGCCAAAAGTGCAAGATGGTGAAGTGTTGGAAGGTGAGCCTGAAATTACGATCCGTAAAAAAGATAAAAAAACAGTTCACGAATACCGGATTAATGGCGAGCTTTATATGATGAAAATCATTCCAGACCATGGAGTGGCTTATTATCTATATCGAGAAGACCAACATAGTGACTGGGTGAATGTTGGGCCAAATCCACCGCTAGCAGTCCCTAAGTGGACATTGTTTACATTCTAATTTTTTCCTTTTTATCTAAAGGCTAAATGCTGCATTTAGCCTTTCACAATCGAAATAGCGCATTATGTCGGTTTTCACCACTCTTACACTTTCAGAAGCCAAAATATTACTGCAGGATTTTTCTATTGGCGAAATCACTGAGTTAAAGGGGATTGCTGCGGGTATCACGAATACCAATTATTTTGTGATTACTGAGCAAGCGCGCTATGTGCTGACTATCTTTGAGCAAAACGCCTTTGACGATTTGCCTTACTTTGTCGATTTGATGACCCACCTTGCTGGGCATGGCATCCCGTGTCCAGCGCCTATTGCAGACCAACATGGCGTTGATTTAAGGCTGGTTAAAGACAAGCCTGCCTTGTTGATTAGTTGCTTAAGTGGGTCGAATACGGACACACCAACACCGATGCAGTGTGCAGCAGTCGGGCGTGCGTTGGCACAAATGCACTTGGCTGGTGATTCATTCAAGCAAACCGCTCAGAACCAGCGTGACGCAACATGGCGCCGCAATACCGCTGAACAGGTGATGGAAAAGCTGAATGCTGATGATCAAGCGGTTCTGACGCAAGCGTTAGCATTCCAAGATCAGTTGGATGTCAGTGCATTGCCGAAAGGCATTATTCATGGCGATTTATTCCGCGATAACGTGTTATTCGATGGAGAAACGCTAGGCGGGTTTATTGACTTTTATTATGCCTGTCATGATGTGTTGGCCTATGATGTGGCCATCACAGTAAATGACTGGTGTTTAAATGAGGATGGTTCGTTTGATGAACCTAGGCTTGATGCGTTGATGCAAGCTTATAACGAAGTGCGACCATTTAATGATGATGAGAAGCAAGTCTGGCAAGGGTTGCTTTGCATCGCTGCGTTGCGCTTTTGGTTATCGCGCTTATATGACTGGCATTTCCCGGCTGAAGGAGAATTGACACATGCCAAAGATCCTAATTATTTCAAAAATATTTTACTAAAGAGAGCAACGCCATCGGCGCTTGCTTAATGGCTACAGGTATATGGCTATCTTACAATCACGGACAAGAACAGGTATTAGCTGGGTCACAGAGAGCATCGCTTTATTCAGACAAGCACCTAGGCAATGGTTATCACTCGCTTTGGTTTATTTGGGGTTGTTTGTCTTGTTACCTTCAATCCCCGGGTTGCAACTTCTCGCTTTCGTAACCATCTTAATCTGGCCGATATTTATTGCGGTTGCCATGCGTTTTTACCGTAATGTGGAAGTAAAGAAAACAGAAAATTTGCAGGCCATTATGCAACTGATACAACCTAGGATGCGATTGCTAACATTGTTGGGTTTGGTGCATTTGCTCTACTTTGTGTTGGTGAGTTTGTTGGTTAGTGCAGACATGCAAGTACTGTCAGGTATTTTAGAACGACAGCAAGAGATGGACGAGCAAGAGTTAGCAGCAGCTTTGCAAACCATGATGCCAATCTTCTTTAAATTAGTGTTGTTATTTATTCCGTTGATGATAATCAGTTGGTTCTCTCCGATGCTGATCGCATTTAATCAATATCCCTTGGGTAAAGCGATTAAATCAAGTATTGCTGGTTGCTTGCAGTATATTATCGCGCTTGTCGCCGCATGGCTTTTATTAAGTGCAGCCATGATGACACTTATGATGGCTGCTAGTGTTTTGGCGGGCTTCTTTGCAATGGTAATGCCAGTTATTGCACAGTTTCTAGTTTCAACCATTGTATTCGGTTGCTTTTTGATTGGTATTGCGCTCACGCTCGCTTTTCAGTATGTGAGTTATCGTGATATTTTTAGAGCGGCTTAGTCTTTCTTTTCGTGCATGCCTGATGCACTGCCATAGTGCTTCATCATCATTATGGTGAAGTATTTCATTTTCCTCTCTTGTTCAAAAATACATAAACATTTGATTTTTATCAGTATTATCTTATTTTTAGCCATTGGCACAGCTTTTGCATAATATACATCGCATTGTTTAGAGATGTGCAGTGCATGGGTTAAAGACGACCCAAAGTAATCATGAAGCCCACCAGTTAGGGGTGGAAAACATATGACTTTGTCAGTCTTGAGATAACCTGTGGATAAACCTGCTAAAAATATAACTAAACAAGAAATATCTGAACAAGCGCCTGTTGTCGTTGTAGGCGCAGGCCCTGTCGGTGTCAGGTTCGTACAAGAACTACACGAAATTTCTCCCAATACCCCGATTGTGTTGTATGGCAATGAGCCATGGCAACCTTATAACCGTGTACTCCTTTCTTCTTTCTTGGCTGGTGAATCCAGTTGGGAGCAGCTTTCAGTTGGCCTTGAAGTGCCTGATGTATCGCAAATCAAGCAGGTCATGAATTGCAATGTGCTTGATATTGATCGCGCCAATAAAACCATTATCGATGCCAATCAACACCAACAACCCTATTCAAAGCTAGTATTAGCAACAGGCTCTAAACCACGGGTGCCAAATATTGCAGGGGTTGGGCAATCTAATGTTTTTGTGTTTAGAAATATGAGCGATGTGCAACAGCTCTTTGCTAGACGCACACGCAGTCAGCATACCGTGATTTTAGGTGGTGGTTTGCTTGGTTTAGAGGCCGCGCGCGCCATGCAAAAATTCAATACGAAAGTCACTGTATTGGAACACAATGCAAGGTTAATGTTACATCAGCTCAATGATGCAGCTTCAGCCATGGTTAGAGAGCACATCGAGAGTACAGGTATTGAAGTGCTCACTAACCAACGAGTGAAGTCCTTACATGGTGAAGGGCGCGTAACCGGCGTTGGTTTATTTGATGGCACACGAATAGATTGTGACACCGTCATTATTGCTGCAGGGGTGAACCCCAATACAGAGTTGGCATTAGATGCTCGCCTGAATCTTGGTCGCGGTGTTCGCGTAAATGATGCCATGCAAACTTCGGATGAAGATATTTATGCAGTTGGTGAATGTGCTGAGCATCGTGAAAAAACCTACGGCATTGTGGCGCCGGGCTTAGAGCAAGCCGCAGTTGCTGCACATGCCATACATGGTGAAATCGTGAATTATGTTGGGTCACTGATGGCTACAAGGCTAAAAGTCTTGGACTTGGCTGTCTTTAGCATGGGACGTGTGACGGAGTCTGACGGCATCACGCAAGCAAAACGCGTGTCATATTACGATGCAGAAAACCAATCATATCGATTTGCTGTTGTTGATCGTAACCGCCTGATTGGCTGTATTGCGATTGGTGATTGTCCTGAATTGCCTAGATTGCAAGAAGCCATTATTACGGAAAGAGTGATTTACCCATGGCAACTTTGGCGCTTTAAACAAGAAGGACAGTTATGGCCTGAGGGTGAAACTGCAAGTGTTGTTGACTGGCCTGAAACTGCGATTGTTTGCAACTGTAACAACGTGAGCCGTGGAGACTTGGGTATTGCTTTGACTGCTGGCTGCGATACGGTGGAATGTCTGGCTAAAGAAACACGGGCCTCTACGGTTTGCGGTTCCTGTAAACCACTACTGGCTGACTTGATTGGTCAGGAAGTGCAGCTTGAGCCTACAGGTGGTCGGAAAGGGCTGCTAGCAGGTTTGACGATTGCATCAATCGTGTTGCTTTCCATACTGTTCTTACCAAACCTCCCATATGCATTATCAGTTCAGCATGATTGGCACTGGGATGTGTTGTGGCGAGAAACGTTTAATAAACAAGTCTCTGGTTTTGTGATTCTTGCGTTAACAGCACTCGGCTTGTTGATTACCTTCCGTAAGCGAGTGAGCAAAGTAACAGCAGGGGATTACACGATCTGGCGCGTCGCCCATGTGTTGCTTGGTATGACTGCTCTCATCACTTTATATGTGCATACCGGCGGGCGCTTAGGCACGAACCTAAATTTCCTTTTAATGGTGAGCTTTTGTGGCTTAGCTGTCGCTGGTGCAGTGAGTGCTTATGTCATTGCGCAAGAACACCAGCTCAATCCAGGTTTTGTTAAAAAGTGGCGGGCGAACAGTCTATGGATTCATATTCTCTTGTTCTGGCCCGTGCCCGTGTTGCTGACATTCCACATTCTTAAATCGTATTACTTTTAGTAGGTAGCATGGCAAAAAAATCAAATAAACAATATTGGATCATCTGGGGGGCATTGTCAGTACTAGTTGCTGCCTATTTGACTTATGGCTTACTCGAGAAAGCGTCAGCCACGCAACCTCTAATGGCAGAGGGGCGCCTAATGTTGCTACCTGGGCATACCACGCATGCGCATCACCAAATTGAGCTGGCATGCGAGTCATGTCATACCGAAGCATTTGGTGGCGGCGAGTTGATTCAAGAAGCTTGTGTGAGTTGCCATGCAGAAGAGCTGGAATTGGGCGATGACTCTCATCCAGCGAGTAAGTTTGATGACCCGAGTAATGTTGAGCGTTTAGAAGTATTAGACGCGCAGCAATGTATTACTTGCCATGTAGAGCATAAGCCGGATATTACCAACCCAATGGGCGTAACGTTACCACAAGATTTTTGCGCACATTGCCATAGCGGTGAAGATGAGATGCCACCCGATCATAAAGACTTTGGTTTTGGTGGCTGTACAGAAGCGGGCTGTCATAACTATCACGATAACCGCGCGTTGTATGAAGATTTCTTAGTTAAGCATAGTACTAAGCCATGGTTATTGGATGAACCGCAACTACCTAAGCGCGCTTTTGCCGAAGCAGCAATGGAAATGATGATGCCATATCCAATGGATCAATATCCTTTGGAGCCGTTATCAGCTGAACAGCATGATGCGCCGTCCAGCATGTCTGTAGATCCTAAGGTGCATGCGGACTGGTTAGCCAGTAGCCATGCAAAAAATGGTGTGAACTGCAGTGCTTGTCATGTCAATCAAGACCCAGAAACGGCTGGTGAGATGGTTGGTCAATGGATAGAGAAACCTGACCATACTGGCTGCCAGTCTTGCCATGACAAGGAAATTAAAGGCTTTTTAGCGGGTAAGCATGGGTCGCCAATCGCGCAGGGCTTAGCACCGATGACACCTGCTAAGGCACGCTTGCCGATGAAATCAGATGTACATGACACAGCGCTTACTTGCTCAACTTGCCATGATTCACACAAGCCAGATACACGTAAAGCAGCTGTTGAGTCATGTATGAGCTGCCATAACGATGAGCACACCTTGGCTTATAAAGCCTCACCACACTTCAAACTTTGGCAAGATGAAATAGCAGGTAAAGCGCCAGCAGGGTCAGGCGTGAGCTGTGCAAGCTGCCATATGCCGCGTGTCGATGTGGAAACGGAAGAAGGTTCAAGAATGATGGTGCAGCATAACCAAAACGACACCTTGCGCCCGAATGAAAAAATGATTCGTCCAGTTTGCATGAGCTGTCACGGATTAGGTTTCTCAATCGATGCTTTAGCAGACCCTGCGTTGATTAAGAACAATTTCAACGGTAAGCCAGCGAAGCATGTAGACAGTATCGATATGGCAGTAGCAAAAGATTTAGAAGCACGGCAAAAAAGAGAAGAAGAGAAGCGGAAGCGTGCGGAACAAGCTTCAGAAGAAGTATCAGCGGAAGCTGAAGGGTCAACAGTAGCAGAAGAGTACGAAGAAGACTTTGATGAGTATAACTAGATCGATCACAAACAGTAGTCATTTTAACCACAAGGAGTAAGACAATGAAAAAAGCATCAGCATTGAAATTAAGTCTAATTGCGTTGGGCGTGCTAGCAACAGCCGGCGTCACAGCTACAACTGCCATTGCGGCAAAAACAGATGATGGGATTACTGCAAAAACCATGACGGATGCGTTACATACCGTGATGGCTGCAGACCGTAAGATTTACACAAAGCTAATTATTAGCCGCTTAGCTAAAAAGGAAAAAGTAATCACTGCAAGCGAGCATTGGAAAGATGAAAAAGCATTGGTGCTCCCAGCGCAAATGTTCCGTTATGCATCAGAAGAAGTGGCGAAGAAAAAGCCGAGCTTTAGTTATAAATTACTTTCAGAATGGCCGATTAACAAACAAAATGCACCGAAAACAAAGGCAGAAAAAGAAGGACTGAAATTTATTGCTGCGAACCCGGGTAAAAATTACTACACCGAAGAGAAACTGGGTAAGAAGAAATATTTCACAGCTGTTTACGCAGATACGGCGGTATCACCTGCGTGTGTTAGTTGCCATAACGACCACAAAGATACCCCACGCTCTGACTTTAAGTTAGGTGAAGTGATGGGTGGTGTGGTGATTCGTGTACCACTGAAGTAATGCATAGCTCAATGATCAGGCGAAATGATATTCGTCTGATCGAGCATTAGTTAAAACAATTTTAATTACAAGGAATAGATCGTATGACTCCAGAACAAGTAACACTTGTGCAAACCTCTTGGCAAAAAGTAGTGCCGATTAAAGACAAAGCTGCAGAACTCTTTTATGCCAAGTTATTTGAATTAGACCCAGCATTGAAGCCACTGTTTAAAGGTGATATTGCAGAGCAAGGGCGTAAACTGATGGCGATGATTAATACGGTTGTCAATAAACTGGATGACCTTGGCGATATTGTGCCTGCCGTTCAGGACTTAGGTAAACGCCATGTTGGTTATGGCGTTAAAGATTCGCATTACGATACAGTAGCTGCTTCATTGCTGTGGACCTTGGGTGCTGGCTTAGGTGATGCATTTACCAGTGAAGTGGAAGCTGCATGGACAGATGCATACACGATATTAGCCAATGCGATGAAAGAGGCTGCTGCAACGGTTTAATCGTTTGGGCGTAGAGAAAAGAAGCCAGTCATGGGGCTGGCAACTTGGTGTTTTTGATTAGATGGATGTGAGCTTGGCAAACTCAAGCGCCAGCCACTTTAAGCCTTCACTACTAAAGTTGACTTGAACGCGCATGTCATTCGCTGCGCCTTCATAGCTGACGACAACCCCATTGCCGAATTTTGCATGGGATACGCTTTGGCCAACTTTCCAAGGCATGGCATCTTTTTGTGCTTTGCTTTTATGGCCTGTCATCACGTGCGGCATTTCAGTGTTTTGATAACCGTTAGATTTGGCGGCTGGTTTGCTATTGATGCGCTTGATGAGCTCTTCAGGAATTTCATCCAAGAAGCGTGAAGCAATGCCGTAGCGGACTTTACCGTGAAGCATGCGGCTTTGTGCATAACTTAAATACAAGCGTTGTCTTGCACGCGTCACCGCAACATACATTAAGCGGCGCTCTTCTTCTAGGCCATTGTTTTCATACATGCTTTGTTCATGTGGACACAAACCTTCTTCTAAACCACTAATGAACACGGTTTTAAACTCAAGCCCTTTTGCTGCGTGTACCGTCATCAATTGTAATGCGTCATAGCCAACATCTGCTTGATGTTCACCAGCCTCAAGGCTGGCATGTGTTAAGAATTGTGTTAATAAGTCCTCCTCGGTGTCGCCATCAACATTATTATGGTTACCAAAGTCTTGATTGGTAAAGGCGACTGCCGCTGTGACTAGTTCTTCCAAGTTAGCAATACGATCTTCGCCATCTTTGGCATTTTGATAATGCAGTTTCAAGCCTGATACGGTTGTGACGAGTTCAGCCACTTCTGATAAGGAAACGCCGTAGGCTTGATCGGTCATTTCACGAATAAGATTCACGAAGTTCGCAATTTTGCCAGTGGCTTGGCAGGCAGCTGCCCAGAGACTGCAATCTTGCTGGCGTGCTGTTTCTTGTAAGTTCTCTAATGAGCGTGCACCAATACCGCGTGCGGGGAAATTAATGACGCGCAGTAGCGCCGTATCATCATTCGCATTCGCGACTAAACGCATATAAGCCAATGCATGTTTAATTTCAGCACGTTCAAAGAAGCGCAAGCCGCCGTAAACACGATAAGGCAGATTGGCTGAGAATAAAGCATGTTCCAGAATGCGTGATTGCGCATTACTTCGATAAAGCAGCGCAATTTCACTTAAGTTCGTGCCCTCCGCATGCAGCATTTTGATTTCGTCGACAATAAAGCTAGCTTCATCTTGATCGTTATATGCTTCATAAATGCGAACAGGTTCGCCTTGCCCAGCTGCGGTCCATAAGTTTTTACCTAGGCGATTTTTATTGTGCGAAATGATGGCATTTGCGGCATCTAGAATATTGCTGTGCGAGCGGTAGTTTTCTTCTAGCTTGACGATATTTTGTACATTAAAGTCATTCTCAAAGTCACGCATATTACCCACGCGAGCACCACGGAAACCATAAATGGATTGGTCATCGTCACCCACGGCAAATAAGCAATTATCTTTGCCAGCCAACATTTTTAGCCATAGGTATTGTAAGCGGTTGGTATCTTGAAACTCATCCACTAATATATATTTAAAGCGACTTTGATAATGGTTGCGGATATGTGCATCGCGCTCCAATAGTTCATAGCAACGTAGCAACAGCTCCGCAAAGTCAGCAACACCTTCACGGTTGCATTGTTTGTCGTACTCTTCGTATATTTCTCTTAGGCGTTGGGAGTGTGCATCGTATGCATCGACTTTGTCTGCCCGAAGTCCTTCCTCTTTACAGCTGTTGATATAGCCTTGTACTTGTTTAGGGGCGAATTTTTCATCATCGACATTCAGCAGCTTTAATAAGCGCTTGATACTGGATAGTTGATCTGCTGTATCTAAAATCTGGAACGTGCTCGGTAAGCCTGCTTCGCGGTGATGGGCTCGTAAAAGGCGATTACATAAGCCATGGAAAGTGCCGACCCACATACCACGTGTGTTAATCGGCATCATCGCTGTCAATCGTGTCAACATTTCTTTCGCTGCTTTGTTGGTGAAAGTGACGGCCATTAAGCCCATGGGAGAGATTTGACCAGTCTGAATCAGCCATGCAATTCTTGTGGTTAATACGCGGGTTTTACCACTACCAGCACCTGCTAAAATTAAAGAGGATTGGTGCGGTAATGTGACCGCCTCTAACTGTTTATTGTTGAGTCCTTCAAGGAGCTGATTGCTATCTGTCGTGCTTGGATTATCCATCTACGTATTATCGCATGGAGTGGTGGGAATGGTGATGTTTGCGGCCAAAAAATCGCACTGTATGTTGAAACAATTAGTTACAAAAAATTACAACTCATCCCGAACTAAAGGTAAATCCGCTAGTCATAATATACGAGTTAACTGATTGATTGTTATTAGTTACTTCTCCGCTTTTTCCTCCCTGAGCGGATGCCTTACAACGAGGCATTTAACCCGGCCAATTCCCCTTGGCCGGGCTTTTTTTTATCTTAAGTTAGGCTTTAGAAAAGAAAGGTGATGGTCAAGCGTGCCACGACACACCATACAACAACCCACAATGGTGACAATCGCCATTGCATGAGCATGGCCAAACCGATTAAGGCGATAAGTAAATCGCCTAGGCTCATGATGCTGCTTGTGAAAATAGGTTGATATAACGCAGCAGCTAACAGACCGACAACAGCCGCATTAACGCCGGCGATGGCGTTTCTTGCTTTTGGGTTATTAGCGATACTTTGCCAGAAAGGTAGCACGGACGTCACTAATAAAAAACCAGGTAGGAACATAAAGACGAGAGCCGTCGTAGCACCTGCCCAACTAATTTGATTAGGTGTGGGGATAAGTGCACCCAAGTAAGCTGAAAAAGCAAACATCGGCCCAGGAATCGCTTGTGAGGCACCATAGCCTGCTAGGAATTGTTCATTACTTAACCAACCTGGCGTAACAACGGCATCTTCTAATAGCGGTAATACAACATGGCCACCACCAAAAACCAATGCGCCCGCTTGGTAAAATGCTTGAGCGATGGCTTGTAGTCCAGCTTGCGAGCTAGTGAATGTTAGTGCTAACAACATAAAGAAAATTGTTAGCAATCCCATCCCGAGTTTTTGGCCACAGGGTAATGTTAGTTTAACCGGTGTGTCTGATGATGGTGTGCGGCAAAATAATAGTCCGATTAGTGCGCCTCCAAGTATCACAACGATTTGCGACCAAGCTGTGTTTAGATAAAGCAGAAGGGCAACTGTCGCAATGGCAATCAAACGACGGGTGGTATCAGGGCAAAGTTTTTTTGACATGCCCCATACAGCGTCAGCCACCACAGCAAAAGCGACCAGTTTCAGCCCATGGATAAACGCCTCGCCAATATCGCTGGATAGTGACGGCAATAAATAAGCAAAGCCAATGAGTAATAATGCAGAAGGTAAGGTAAATGCGATAAATGCCGCGAGTGCACCCAGCCAGCCAGCACGTAACATCCCCAATACAAACCCCAATTGACTACTGGCTGGGCCCGGTAAAAATTGGCAAATCGCGAGTAATTGACCAAATTGATGGTCAGATATCCAAGCTTGTTTTTCAACCAGTTCTTTACGGAAGTATCCAAGGTGAGCGATAGGGCCGCCAAATGCAGTTAAGCCTAATGTTAGGAATGTTTTAAAGACTGCGCAAACGTTGCCTTCAGGCTTGGAGGGGGAGGTCGAGGTGCTCATTTTTGTATCATGAAGATTGATGATGACAATGGTATGACTGCTCGTTTATCGCCTCAATACAGGGTGTTGCCGTTTTTAGTCTCACCGAGCATACTTCCAACGAATGTTAATCTTCTGTCCAAACTGCAAACTCATTGCCACTGGGTTCCGTAAATTGGAAACGTTTGCCGCCGGGGAAAGAGAAAATCGGTTTAACAATCATGCCGCCAGCCTGCATTACTTTTTCTTGTGTTGCTTCTAAGGTATCACTATGAAATACGATAAGCGCACCGCCAGTATCTGCTGTTGAGGCAAGATCAGCTTTGTAAAATCCACCGTCTAAACCTTCGTTTGAGAACGCCGTATATTCTGGGCCGTAGTCAACAAATGACCAGTTAAAAACGGTTTCGAAGAACGCCTTTGTTGCCGTTAAATCTCTAGCAGCAAATTCTACATAGTTGATTTTTTCATGTTTAATCACTTTGACCTTCTTCAGAGAATTGTGCGAAGAGTTCTGCTCCAGTCATGTTGTGCGTCTTATTGGCAAAAGCGTAAAACGCTGGCTTCTCCTCGATAAAGAGTTGATGACTAAAGTGTAAGGGAGTTTCATTATCGAATAATGCTGAAGGGATGAAGTGCTGTTTAGTTTCTTTTAATCGATAAAATAAAGGTGTGCCACATTTGGAACAAAAGCCACGTTCCGCCCATTCAGAAGAGTTGAATATAGAAATGCTATCTTCACCTGTAAAAGCAACTTGGTTATTGCAGTCAAGGACGAACATCACACCACCAGTCCACTTTCTACACATATTACAATGGCATGTAGCGACTTCTGGCTCGGCGACTTTAGCTTTTACTGAGACCGTGCCACAAAGACATTTGCCATGCATTTCAATCTCGTTGCTCATTGTTATCCCTCTTTAGTTTTTTCGTAGCGCCCACTTTTCTTCAGCGACATAAACACCATTGGTGTAGTGAGACCTAATAATACTTAACGTAGGGCCATCACGTCGCACTTCATAAATAACCTCTACTAACCTGCTAGACAGTTTTTTTGTCTGTTTTTTTGGTGCTGGTGTTGCATCAATGTTGATGATTTTATCAATGATAGACACGGTGTTACTGCTTGCTTTTGGTTTTTTTGGTTTAACGTTGCGAGCATTAGACCTGCGATATCTTTCTGAAAAAATTAAGGCGCCATTTTTTGTGAAGGATAAAGCATAAACGTTCGTAAGATTAGGAATATCAAGTTTCTCAGTCCGTTTAATACGCTTTTCTTTGATGTGAATTTTTGCGTGAACGTTTACCTTGGTTTTTGAGGCGCTAAGGATCTTTGCTTCAATGGCCGCTGTTTTAGATAGGGTTCTAGGTGCACGATCAGGTCCTCTACACTCCGTATATTGACCAGTGCCTTTCCATTTGCCTTGAATACCTTTTAGGAGGGTAGCGAGCGTGGCTTTTTCCTTGGCTGAAAGCGCAACGGTATCTTCTAGATTGTAATAATCATCTTCTGATTCTGCTAAAAAGGGAGATTGCTCATAGCAGTCTTTTGCGACTGCCTGCTGACTGAACAAAAAGCCACAGCATAATAGGGCGGTGAAGAAAAGCTTAAAAAGCTGATACATGCTTATTTCCTTTTCAATACATGTCGTGTTTGGTTTGTCATCATGATACATGATTCTATTTGATGCTAGCGATGGATTATAGTTTCCAGTTAATTGGCGTTTGACCTTGTTGCGTTAAATAGTTATTGATCTTAGAAAATTGCTGGTTGCCAAAAAAGCCACGATGGGCTGAAAGTGGTGAAGGGTGAACCGATTTAAGCACCAAATGCTTGCTTGGGTTAATCGCACCCCCCTTTTTTTGCGCATAACTGCCCCAGAGCACGAATACCAATCCTTCTCGTTGTGCGTTCAATGCTGTAATTGCTGCATCTGTAAACGCTTCCCAGCCACGTTTCTGGTGTGAGCCGGCGTTGGCTTGCTCAACCGTTAATGCTGCATTTAATAACAATACCCCTTGCGCAGCCCATGGCGATAAGTCTCCTGAGCCACTCATTTTGATATCGAGATCAGATTCAATCTCCTTGAATATATTCTTCAATGAAGGCGGTAATGGAATGCCTTCTGGCACAGAGAAACTTAAGCCATGTGCTTGGTTTGGTCCATGATATGGGTCTTGTCCAATAATGACGACACGGACTTGTTCGAATGGCGTGTGATTAAAGGCATTGAAAATCAATGGGCTGGGTGGGTAAATGGTTTTTCCTGCGGCTTTCTCTTGCTTTAAAAAAGCACGCAAGTCTTGCATATAAGGCTTTTCAAATTCATGCCCAATGGCGGCTTGCCAAGAAGCATGAAGTTGACCAGATTTTGCTGTTGCTACCATGATGCATCATTGTATGCAGGCAGTCGTTGAATAGCAATGCGCATTAATCTTTTTGTGATGATCCTAGATCAGAAAGTTGAGGTCAGTGCTCGAAAATAGTTTTTATTGGGGTTGGGCACCACTTCATGTGAGAATTGATGGTTAATCATTCCGGCAAATTCATCAGCAGGGATTGGCTTGCTAAACAAATAACCTTGTAGATAATCACATTGCCAAAGCGTCAGTTGATGTTGTTGGGCAACGGTTTCTATGCCTTCCGCGACCACTTTTACATCAAGCTGCTGCGCTAGTTTTAAAATCAACTGTACGATAGAGGCCTCAGCAGAAGTTTCTGTTGAAAGGTCGCGCACAAATGAGCGGTCAATTTTGAGTATATCAACAGGAAACCTTTTTAGGTGAGAGAGTGAAGAGTAGCCTGTACCAAAGTCATCAATCGCCAGCGATACGCCAATTACCTTCAGTTCATGCATAATGTCGACGACACGTTCTGCATCAAAGGTTGCAGCTTCCTCAGTAATTTCCAATTCCAACATGGCAGGAGGGATTCCTGTTTTTTTGATGGTTTCTCTTACCTGTGCTGGAAAGTCTGGCTCTTGAAACTGTAATGGTGAAACGTTAACCGCTACTGGTAAAGCCGGTAAGCCTTGCGCCTTCCAACGCGACCATTGCTCACAAGCTTCGTTGAGTACCCATTGACCAATCTTGATAATGAGTCGGCTGTTCTCGGCTATTGGGATAAACGTGCTAGGGGAAATTAATTCGCCATCTCTACGCCATCTTATTAAAGCCTCTGAGCTACAGATTTTGCCTGTTTTTGTGTCAATTTTTGGTTGATAAAACAGTTCTAGTTCATGTTTATCAATAGCGTAACGCAAGCTGTTTTCAGTGT
>SPJO01000034.1 GCA_006844635.1 Methylophilaceae bacterium
TTTTATAGACACTATATTTTGTTGCCTATGCATTAATCACGGCAGTAACATTTAAATCTTTAGAGTTCTTCCTTATTTAAATTAAATTAATTTAAAATCAAATAGTTATAAGCTTACTTTTGGCTAAATTAAGCAATAACCAAACCTAAACCTATTCATATTTAATTTCAGAATATACTTATTATCTATAAGAAAGAGGGAAATTGATGCTGGAATAAAAGCCCAAAAACAGGCTTAGTTAAAAGACTGGACTATTCACCCAGTTTATTTTTGATTACATAATGCGTGATGTCTGCATTATGCTTAAGTTGCATTTTCTCAAGTAAACGCGTGCGGTACATACTAATTGTCTTGACTGATAACGACAGCTTCTCTGCAATCTCACTGACAGAAAGCCCAGAAGCAATCATCATCAACGTTTCGTATTCCCGATTAGACAGCGTTTCGTGTAAGGGCTTTTCTGACTCACCAGTGACTTGGTTTGCTAAAATTTCCGCAACCGTAGGGCTAATATACTTCTTCCCTTTTGCCACCATATAAACCGCATCAACTAACTCATCCGATGCACTTTGTTTGCACAGATAACCAGAAGCGCCTGCTTTAAGCGCACGTAGTGCATATTGGTCTTCTCGATGCATTGATAGCATCAGTACATGCTGTTTTGGATTGTTTTTTTTGATGTATTGCAATGCTTCTATGCCGCTACGATCCGGTAAGGTGATATCTAACAACATGACATCAGAATTGTGAGAACGACTAAGTTGCATTGCATCATGCGCATTCTCACCTTCGGCAATCACATCAATATCACCCGTGTCAGATAACACTTGTTTCAACCCAGCCCTTAAAATGGCATGGTCGTCGACAATGATGACATTAATCATTTTTCCCATATTACGTCTGTTCTCAACTTGGCAGGAAGCTCAATCAATCGATAGTGTATCAGTTAGGTAGGATAACGGTAATATTTGTGCCTCTTTCTGGCGCTCTTTCAATAGAAAATTTGCCTTGCAACGCAGCGACACGTTCTTCCATCCCGCGCAAACCAAACGCATTTGGTTTCATCACATCAGAAGGGTCAATGCCAATACCATCGTCTGTGATATACATTTTAATATCTTCTGGGCTAAATAATAATGCTACATCAACACGGCTTGCTTTCGCATATTTAGCAATATTCGACATCGCTTCTTGGCAAACTCTAAATAAAGTCGTCGCTTGGTCTGTTGTACTTTCCGCTTCTAACTCATTCGTCACAAACGTACAGGGAATCTCCATCTGCTTCTCAAACTCTTTCGCTTGCCAATCTAAAGCGGCCACAACTCCAAGCTCTAAAATATTCGGTCTTAAATCGCCAGAAATACGATGTGCCGTATCAAAGGTTTGGTCAATCACCTTCTTAAGTTCCTGTGTTTTCTCAACCAACGCTTGCTGATCTGCTGGCAGCTTCTTGATTAAAGCATCCAATCCCATTTTGACCACGGTCAGATTCCCACCCAAATCATCATGAATCTCGCGCGCAATACGGCTACGCTCTTCTTCTTTAACCTTATTTAAATGTGCAGACAACTCAGCTAAGCGCTCACGTGAGCGCTCCAGTTCAGCCTTCTCATGCTTGCTTTGCGTAATATTGGTCATAATGCCAGACCACTCAACCACACCACTATTATATTTTCTTGGACTACACCGCAGATTCACCCATTTCGTGTCATTCCATGCCTCAATCCAAAAGCGGCCTTCCCAGTTAAGCATCGATAAATCAGCGGCAGAGACTTTTAAACGTTCTTCAAAAACTGCAAAGTCATCTTTATTCATAATGTCAAAGAACTTGTTCGGCGTTTCTTTTAACTCATCAATTTCCAAACCTAACAAGGCCTTACAACCCTCACTCAAATAATCGAATGAAATTTGACCTTCAGGATCGATACGGAACTCGAATACCAACCCTGGTGTATTCTTCACGAGCACTTTAAAACGCGTGTCATTCTCGTCGAATTGCGTCAATGCTTTTGATGCATCGCCAACCGCTTTCACAGCAAATAAATACGGTGTCTCTTCCACTTGTATCCGTGCAATATTCAAATGCTTCAAACGGTAGTAATGGATATTGTCGTCTTTTAAAGGGCTAACCAGCTTCGACATCACCATATGCGAACTTACAAATGCGGTGAGCTCTTCTTCATTCACCTCAACCAGAGATTCTAAAGACTGTTTCTGTAAACCCTCTAGGTCGGATGACAAGGCATTACAAACACTCTGGCTCGCTGCCACCAGCTTAAGGCTATCTGCATGTAAGAGGAATGCATGGTCAGAAATGCCATGCATTAAGGTATCTAATAGAATATTATTTTTTAATGATTGTGCCAAAGTACCACCTGCTATTTGATCGATTGCTGACCGACTTCAAAACCATCATAGCAAATTAATCCAAAAGGATTCAATAACTTTAGCGCGCTCCTGCTAATACAAGCGCTTCTCGCTCTAGGTTCAACACATATTGTTGTAAAACACGCTCCTCAGCCCTTGTTAATGCCGTGAATTGAAAACCAACGCGCAGTTTCTTAGCACCATTTGGCATCACCTCATTAGTAATATGTCTAACACGTAACCGTGTCTCCAAATCGCCAAAATTAGGTAAGTCAATTTTACAATGGTCAAACACGGCCTCCACTTCAACTGGTGCTGGCAAATGGTCAGCCGCTAATGTACCGATACCGCCTAAGCTAATATCGGTCAGTGGCAAATCAAACATTTTTGTTTGCTCTGTAATCGGGTCCTCATAAGGAATATGACAAATCACAGGGTTAACAGAAGGTGTCGGCGAACGGAAAAATTCACGACGTTGAAAGCGATATAACTGGTCTGGCAGAGGAATTTTTAATGCAGAACCATCCGTTAATTTCGCCTCCTGCATTTCATGACTAGACCAACGAATCTTCACACCATCAGTCTTCGTGTAAATAACCGTACTACTATCCATTAAACGCTGGTTAAATCCAGCATCTAAACTCTTATCAAGATAGACCCATTTTTTATCACTGCTCACACCAATAACAACAGTCAAACCCTGATCCTGTCCATGATTAAAGGACATATTTAGCGTCGTCTTGTTTTTCGCCAAGACCGTAATAATCTGTGCAATTTCAACAGGGTTCCCTGTTAAGTACTGATCATCTTCACTTGTATAATTTTGCGCTGCCACAACCATTAGACCGAATGACTCCTTATTTTTACACTGCTTATCGTCAAATAATTTCGTTAAGACAATTCTATAACGGCAGAAAACCAATCAATCTGTAGAAATAAAAGGGGAAACAGGCTTAATTCAATTTAGCCAATTTGAATGGTGGTATGTTTAAAAACAAAAAAGCCCAGTCGACTGACTGGGCTTGGTGTTTGGTAGGGACTGCGGGGATCGAACCCGCGACAAATGGATTAAAAGTCCACTGCTCTACCATCTGAGCTAAATCCCCATTTTGGTACTTTTTGCTTTTTTGTTTGTTGCCCAAAAATGCAAGAACGCGATTATGCGCGAAACCAGCACTTAGGTCAATATCGTTTCGCGATTTATATGAATAATTCGGGCGTTTTTATAAAAAAATATGATTGTTTACTGAATTTACGCTGATTAACGCATGCCTGGTAACTTGCCACCCATCATGCCGCCCATGCCTCGCATGAGTTTGCCCATGCCACCTTTGCTAAACATTTTCATCATTTTTTGCGTTTCTTCAAACTGTTTTAGCATACGGTTTACTTCTTGTACTTGGACACCGCTCCCCGCTGCAATGCGTTTTTTACGTGTCGCTTTGATGATAGCCGGGTTGCGGCGTTCAAAAGGTGTCATGCTATTGATAATGCCTTCAATTCGGTTTAACGATTTTTCTGCATCCTGACTATTCACTTTAGACGCCATGTCTGCAACTTGTGATGGCATTTTATCCATTAATGCATCCATGCCACCCATTTTTTTCATTTGCATCATCTGCGCTTTAAAGTCTTCTAAATCAAATTTAGCGCCTTTTTTGATTTTATCTGCGACTTTTTTGGCTTCGTCTAAATCAACTTTTTTATGTGCGTCTTCAATTAAGCCAAGCACATCACCCATGCCTAAGATTCGACCTGCCATCCTTTCTGGATGGAATGCTTCTAAACCATCAACCTTTTCACTCACGCCAATATATTTAATCGGCTTACCCGTGATATGACGGACTGACAGTGCGGCACCACCACGTGCATCACCATCTAGCTTGGTTAACACCACGCCAGTTAATGGTAGTGTCTCACCAAAGGCTTTTGCTGTATTCACCGCATCTTGGCCTTGCATCGCATCAACCACAAACAAGGTTTCTTCTGGCTTCAGTTGCGTGTGCAGCGCTTTAATTTCTGCCATCATTTCTTCATCAATACCTAAGCGACCCGCGGTATCAAAAATAACGACATCATAATAATTGGCTTTGGCATGTGCCAGTGTTTGTGCAGCAATCTCACTTGGCTTTTGGTCTATATTGCTATCAAAACAATCGACGTCCAACTCTTTGGCCAAGGTTTGTAGTTGGGTAATCGCCGCAGGGCGATAAACATCCGCACTAGCAAGCAGTACTTTTTTCTTATCGGCTTTTAATAACTTGGCTAGCTTGGCAGATGTCGTGGTTTTACCTGAACCTTGTAAACCTGCCATTAAAATCACGACTGGCGGCACGGCCGACAGGTTAAGCGGAACATTGGCCTTACCCATCAACTCGGTCAATTCTTCATTCACGACTTCAATAACGGCTTGCCCTGGTGTTAAGCTTTGCAAGACTTCGCGGCCATTCGCCCGCTCTTTGACTTTAGCAACAAAGTCTTTCACGACAGGCAACGCCACATCAGCCTCTAGCAATGCCATCCGTACTTCACGCATCGCATCTTTAATATTATCTTCCGTTAAACGTGCTTGACCACGCAGGTTTTTAATGACGCCTTGTAAACGGCCGGTTAAATTTTCTAACATTTGTTGAATACCTATTTAATTTGTTCTAATTTTACATCAAGCTATGCGATTGGCGTGAGTTTTGACATAATTGTGTGATGCAGCATTTAATTCCATATTTAGTGATCGCGTTTATTTACCTTGCCGTTGCCATTGATTACTGGCGCATAGCAAAATCAGGAAGCGCTATCGAACATAAGAGCGCTGTCAAGTTACATGCGGCGATGGTCGCATTAGGTTTACTTCTCCATGGCGGCTTGTTATATCGTGATATTTTTGCAGTCGGCAGCTTTCATTTCGGCATATTCTATGCGCTTTCTGCCATTCTATGGCTAACAGCACTGATTTATTGGCTAGCCAATTTAAAACATCAAATCGAAATTCTACAAGCCTTCGTACTCCCACCCGCTGCTATTTTCGTTTTACTGTCCGCCATGAGCATTCGAGATTATGTCCCACCACATACAGAAGCATCATGGTTTATAGCGCATGTTAGCGTTGCCATTCTGGCCTATAGTTTATTCACATTTGCCGCCATGCATGCGCTATTGATGGCCTTAGCTGAACGCACACTACACAAGCAACCTACTTGGGTTAAGTTACCAACATTCCCACCACTAATGGTCATGGAAGGTTTGCTCTTCAAAGTCACCACGGTTGCTTTTGTATTATTAACATTAACGCTAGTCAGCGGCATGTTATTTTCTGAGCAGATTTTTGCTAAACCATTACAATTTAATCACAAGGTTATTTTTTCAATTGCCAGTTGGTTTATTTACGGTTGGTTATTAGTAGGCCGCTATCTATATGGATGGCGTGGCAAAACAGCCATCCGTTGGACGCTATTGGGCTTTGCTCTACTATTACTGGCCTACCTCGGCTCTAAATTTGTTTACGAAGTACTACTCAAATAAACCTAGCGTAAGCTAACCCTTGGCCAGTCATGGGCTTCAGCATAAGCGCTGAGTTGAGTGTCAGCATCCACCGCAACAGGATTTGTCACTAGCTTCATCAGTGGCAAATCATTATGTGAATCACTATAAAAATAGCTAGTGGTGAAATCGCTTAACTGCTGACCACGTGCGCTTAACCAGGCATTCAGTCTGGTTACCTTACCTTCTTGGAAACTCGGCAAACCTGCAACATTACCCGTAAATGCACCATCGATCATTTCTGGTTCGGTCCCAATCAAATGTTCTATGCCATATGCGGTCGCAATTGGCCCAGTAACAAAACTATTGGTTGCCGTAATAATCATGCATAGATCACCATTGGCTTGATGTTGATTGACTAAGTCTTGTGCTTTTTGCGTCATCATCGGGCGAATCACCGTATCCATAAATTTATGATGCAGATCATCTAAAAAGGTTTTGGGGTGTGCTGCTAATGGCGCTAATTGAAACTTCAAAAAAACATCAATATCCAAGCAGCCATTTTTATAATCCTCATAAAACTGCTCATTCCGATCATGGTGTGTTTTTTCATCTAGCAGCCCTTCATTTATTAAAAACAGACTCCAGCTGTAATCAGAATCACCAGCTAATAAAGTATTGTCTAAATCAAATAAAGCTAAATCTTGCGTTACCGCTTTTGTCATCTTAAGTTGTTTCTTTCTCGCCATTCGACGTTAAAATCAGAACAACGCCTATTATAATCACTACCAAGGCAATATACTCATTATTGGCAATGGCTTCATTGGCAAACAGTATACCAACCACAAAGGCGACGACTGGGTTGACAAATGTATTACTGCTAGCGACCAACGGCGCTACATTTTTGAGTAGCCACTGATAAGCAGAGTAGGCTGCCAAAGACCCGAGCACCACTAAAAACACCATGGCACCCCATGATTTAGCAGTAATGGTTTGTGGCCAAGCTTCATCAAAGTAAGCACTCATTAACATCAGCACTGCGCCGCCCACTAACATCTGGCAAGCCGCCCCCATCAAGCCTTTCGGCATGCTTAAATGCTTGCCCCATACAGAACCAAAAGACCAACATGCTGCGGCAAAACCTAATAAGACCGCACTGAAAAAATCTCCATGCAAACTACCGCCCAAGTTTAATAAGACAATGCCTAAAAACCCAATCACGATACCAAGCCACTCTAACTTATTGATATGGTGTCCCCACAATGAAGAAAAAATGGCCATCCAAATAGGTACAGTTGCAATTGATAATGCAGCCACACTCGAACTAACGGTTTGTTGGACATAACAAACCGTACCATTACCCATTGCAGGCAATAAAAAGCCAACGATACTAGCACCGCGCCACTCTGCCCAATTTGGGTTCTGATGCCCTAAAAAGCGCAATGCGATATACATCAGCACGCCAGCCACGGTAAAGCGTAAGCCAGCCATTAAAAACGGTGGGAAACTTTCAATGCCGAACCGTATCGCAAGGTATGTAGAGCCCCATAAAATATAGGTACAAAACAGGCAAAGAATGACTAGCAATGTATGATTTCTTTTCAGCATTGTTCAGCCGCGCGCAAATCATTATTTTACTTGAAGATGCGCAGACCTAGCGAACAAAAACCTATTGTGTGCTTGCTTAGTGAAAAGTGCGGACTTTACAATCTGAAAGGGCTTTCATATAGGCGTCTTTAGGGTTCTCATGCAGGTACTTCCATGGGTATTCCATGTAAAAACCAATGGTTTTGCTGAGTGCTTTTTTTGCATGCTGATAGTCACCCAACAAATAAAAATAAGCAGCATAAATATTGTAAGCTTGCACCAAATGGTAGTCAGCCATACTTTTCAAGTCTTTTGGCACCTCAGCCAACGCTTGAAAAGCGTTGATAATGGATGATTTATCTTCTGATTGCTGAAGATTTTTTTTCATATGCTTCTTGTCTTGATCAATCGCAAGCTCAACCCAAGCTACGGCCAATGCCACCGGCATAAACTGACCGTTTTTCGATATATTCCGCGCTGCATTAAACATTTCCCGGTTATCACCACCCCAACGCACCGCCATTTGCGCCAGCTTACTCACATGCAATCCCAGTGCAGTTTTATGAGAAGTTGCATACTGCGCATATAAGGTCTGCGCATCTTCCCCCTTAGCAATGCCTTTATAAATGAGCAATAACTGTTCTAATACAGCAGGCCTTAATTGCCCTGCAGTTTCCAATAATGGGCTCAACACAAACTCTGCTCGCTGTAGTGCATTAACGAATAGATCAATGTCTTCTGACTTAACCGACTGAATACCTCCCTTACCCCTAGCCAACCAGCCTTTACGTATTAAAAAAACACCGTACAAATAACGCACATTAATGTCATTTGCATATTGATCATACAAACGCTCCACCCAAGCTTCATGGCCAGTAACCGCATCACCGACCAGTTGCGTTTCTAGTGCTGTGAGCGGCTCTAGCTGACCCTTTTTTAACGTAGCCATTTTCTCTTGAATGGGTGGCGACTCTGATGGTGCCATCACATGCTGTTGAAGCTGACGCGTCTTAAAAAAGTGAATCAGTTCAAAACCACCTAGCCAATGAAAAACATAAACAAAGATTGCGCACACTAATAAAAACGTGCCTATGCTTTCGAACAATGTTATTCCCCTCCCTACCTATCAACCGTCTTGGGCCGAAATTATACACTCGTATATTAATGCATGTCTATATTACATCTATGAGGTTTCAAACATATGAACTGGCTTGCACTTGTTTACATCATCACTAACAAGTGCAAGCGCTCTTCGCTTGTTACATTTGTCCAGCAGGAAGCCAGATCAAACTTGTGGGTTAAGCTTTTCGGCTTTTGTTTCTAGCTTATTCAAGCCATTTAAATACGCTTTGGCAGATGCAATCACAATATCGGTATCAGCACCTTGTCCATTCACGATGCGACCACCTTTTGATAATCGCACGGTCACTTCGCCTTGCGCATCGGTACCACTGGTAATGTTATTGACTGAGTACAATAATAACTCAGCACCACTGTCGACGATATTTTCAATCGCTTTAAATGTTGCATCCACTGGGCCACCACCTTCGGCTTCTGCGCGCTTTTCTTCATCACCATCAGATAACGTAATCACCGCGTGTGGCACTTCTCCAGTTTGCGAAGCAACTTTCAAAAATACCAATTTATACTGCTCATTGTCTTCGCTAATAAATTCATCGCTGACTAAAGCATGCAAGTCTTCATCAAAGATTTCAGACTTTTTATCTGCTAAGGCTTTGAAGCGTGCAAATGCAGCATTTAAAGCATCTTCAGAGCCTAAATCAATACCCAACTCTCTCAAACGTGTTCTAAACGCATTACGCCCAGATAACTTACCTAACGTTAATTTATTGGTGTTCCAGCCGACATCTTCGGCACGCATAATTTCATAAGTTTCTCGATGTTTTAATACCCCGTCTTGATGAATACCACTTTCATGCGCGAAAGCATTGGCGCCAACAATGGCTTTATTCGGCTGCACTGGATAGCCGGTAATGGTTGAGACCAACTTAGATGCCGGTACAATTTGCGTAGCATCTATCCGCGTTTCCAAGTTAAAGAAGTCTTTACGCGTTCTAATCGCCATCACCACTTCTTCTAAACTAGCATTACCCGCACGCTCACCCAAGCCATTAATGGTACATTCCACTTGTCGCGCACCATTGGCCACTGCAGATAATGAGTTTGCCACCGCCATCCCCAAATCGTTATGGCAGTGTGTACTCCAAACAACTTTATCCGCACCCTTTACACGAGCAATCAACGTTGCCATCCGCTCGCCCCAAGGCGCTGGAATGCTATAACCCACAGTATCAGGCACATTAATTGTTGTCGCGCCGGCTTCGATAACAGCATCAAATACACGTACTAAAAAATCCATCTCAGAGCGCACGGCATCTTCCGCTGAGAATTCCACATCATTCGTATACTCTAGTGCCCACTTCACTGCTTGCACGGCACGTTCAACCACTTGGTCTTCTGTCATGCGAAGCTTGTTTTCCATATGAATTTTGCTGGTTGCAATAAACGTATGAATACGGCCATTCTTTTCCGCATGCTGCATCGCCGGTTGTATCGCCTCACCAGCACGCCGCACATCCTTCTCACTAGCCCTTGCTAACGAGCAAACCGTCGAGTTGTGAATAAGATCTGCAACCGTATGAATCGCGTCAAAATCACCTGGGCTAGCCGCAGCAAAACCAGCTTCAATCACATTCACGCCCAATTTTTCTAATTGTCGTGCAATGCGAATTTTTTCTTCTTTGGTCATGGCAGCCCCAGGGCTTTGTTCGCCATCACGCAATGTCGTATCAAAAATGATTACTTCATTTGTTGTCATGTTGTCTTCCTAAATCAATGCTTAAGATTATAAATGGTTTTTCGCTGTCACATGTCATCTGTGCAGCAAAAACAACTATTTGGTTTGAGGGGTAAATTTAATGTGCGCTGACGCGCAGCAGTGCTAATAGGCGTAGCAGTGCTTGGTTCGCTAGGCGCAAACCAGATAAGGCATTGATTAATTGAACTGTTAAGTGATTTAACATAGCTTAGATTGTAACGAATTATTTGTGTCTATTCAAGATAACTGCATTTAGTCCGCATTTTACGTAACGGTTGGACTGCCTTTTAGTTTCGCTTTAAGCCATAGATAATAACCGGACAAAGCATAGACAAGCACCACAGTAAACAGCACTTCTGGTGGGCTGTAAGAGATGAGAACAAATGCCAACATTATGGCTAGCACAGCAACAAACGGCACACTCTTCTTCAAATTGATATCTTTACCACTGTAAAAACTTAAGTCGCTGACCATTGAACCCGCAGCAAAAATCGTCAAGCCCCAAGCCAGCCACTGCATTTGGATCGCACCAAAAAATATCTCTCTACCCGTAATACCGTATTCATAAGACACCCAGACAAAACCAGCCAATAAGGCTGCAGCTGCAGGGCTTGGCAAGCCTTGAAAAAACCGTTTATCTTGGAATGGGTCTTCTAGTTTTGTATTAAATCTAGCCAACCTTAACGCCGCACAAGCACAGTAAACAAAAGCAGCTATCCAGCCTAATTTACCCAGTGGCTTTAATGCCCAGACATACACAATTAAAGCAGGTGCAACACCAAACGACACCATGTCAGACAAGCTATCGTATTCAGCACCAAAGGCACTTTGCGTGTTCGTTAATCGTGCTACCCGACCATCTAAACCATCTAATACCATGGCGACAAAAATCGCGATAGAAGATTGTTCATAATTGAAGTTCATCGCACTGACAATGGCATAAAACCCAGAAAACAAAGCTGCCGACGTAAATAAATTTGGCAGCAAGTAAATGCCTCGTCCACGCAAGCTAGGGTGATCAGCTTGATCTGTTGCGCGTCGTGCTAAATTTTTCTCGGTTTCTGACATGATTAATATGGTGAGTTGTCGATAGCCGCCAGTATAGCAAATCTAATAAATGAGGCGTTAGTTTCTAACTTAATGACGAGTCAATTTATTTAATTAAGCGATAAAAACAACGTTCCTTAAGCAATCGAAACGGCACATACTTGTTTATCCTAACCATATTCTTTGAAACCCAATAACTCGAAACACCTTTTGGTTAATTATGGCAATTAAAAACGCAGCAGCAGATTTTGCACGACAGACGCTTATTCAGTTGGCAAAAAAAGGCGTACCTCCAACACCTGCTAACTACACCACGACCTACAATGAAATTGCTGGGATGAAGGCCATTGATGCGCCTTCGGTTAATAACGTGCTGCAAAAAGTACTGATGAGCGCGAGTCATAAGAATCCAAAATTTGCAGCCAATGAAAAAGCGATTAATCAAGCCATCAAAAAACATGATTGGGTTGCCTTAGAAACACAGTTTCGGAAGCTTTTTGTCTCGAATGCAAGCAGTGATGGCAGTGATGTCAATTGGTCAGTATTAATTCGAACACTGCTCAAGCAGTTAGAAACCAGCCATAGAGGCATGACGCTTAGCCGTAAAAAAGAAGGCTTAAGCCGCGTACTGGTCAACTTTTCTAAAGACCCAGCAATGCTTGCGGATAAAATTCAAGCATTGATGCGCGCTTGGGGTGATGCGAAAAACAGTAAGGCAGATGCCATTGAAACTGCCGCTGAGGTTAGGGAAGACACATCTGTGTCAGCCGCTAAAGAACATACGAGCAATGGTACTGAACAAGCAACTGAAATGGCTGCGTTATATCGTGACATGCTGATTCGAACCATTGACTTAAGCTTAATCCCTACTTTAGAAACGTCTCCAGCTACGCATAAAAAAGCCATCAACTTATTGTCTCAAATACGAAAAGCTAAAACAAAATCAACGCTTGATAAGCATGCGCAAGAATTAAAAGGTATTTTGCTGGCTGCTGAAACAGAGAGAGAAGAGCAAGAGAATATTAATGAATCACTGATTGATATATTACGTTTAACCTCATCGAGCATGTCAGAAGTATTGCAAGGCGACCAATGGTTATCCAGCCAAATCAAGATTGTGAACGACATTCTTAGCAAACCCGTCACAAGCACTAATCTACAAAATGCAGAAAGCAGCTTAAAAGAGCTCATCCATAAACAGTCTAACTTGAAGCCTGCAATGAACGATGCGAAAGAGCTGCTAAAAGAAATGGCAGGCACGTTTATTAATCGCTTAGTCGACATTACCGAAAGTACAGATGACTACCACCAAAAAATTGAATTGCACCAAGAAAGCTTAAGTAGCATCGATGATATTGATGAGTTAAACGGCGTATTGCAAAACGTTTTAGATGACACGCGCACAATTGGTTTAACCGTTCAACGCACGCGTGAAGAATTCCAAGAAAGCCAAGACAAAATCAATAATGCTGAGAAAAAAATTCAAGAGTTAACTTCCGTACTTGAATACATAAATGAGGTGGCAAACGAGGATTATTTAACCGGCACACTAAACCGTCGTGGGATGGATGAAGCATTAGAGCGAGAATTTAGCCGTGCTGATCGCCACAACACTGAACTCTGTGTTGCCATGATGGATATTGATCACTTTAAAAAACTCAATGATAGCTTGGGCCATAACACTGGTGATGAAGCTTTAGCGCACTTTGCAAAAGTTATCAAAGATGTAAAACGGTCAACCGATGTATTAGCGCGTTATGGTGGAGAAGAGTTCATCATCATCTTGCCTAATACAGAACAGAATGATGGCATCAAGGTCGTTGAACGCGTACAGCGCGAACTAACCAAACAGTTCTTTATGCATAGTGATGAGCGCGTTGTCATCACCTTTAGTGCAGGGGTGGCTCAACGATTTGAAGATGAAACGCCTGATAGCATCATTCCGCGTGCTGATGCGGCTTTATACGAAGCCAAGAGCTCAGGCCGTAATCGCGTGGTGGGTGCCACTGAACATGCTGAAGATATCCCTATTCCTCCGAAATCGGAGACAGCTGCAGATACAGACGAACTGCGTCACTAACTAGCGTTCAAACTCAGTTAAGTTCAAGGTGATCAGCACTTGATTTAGCCAAGCATGTGTTAACATCGCGCTAAATCTATTTAGTTCTCAAACTGCATCATGAAATTCACCCTACACAAAACAGATGGTCAAGCGCGCCGCGGCACGGTTGATCTTGCTCACGGCAGTGTGCAAACGCCTGCGTTTATGCCTGTTGGTACTTACGGCACCGTAAAAGCCATGTCACCTTTAGAAATTAGTGAAATCAATGCACATATCGTCCTTGGTAACACTTTTCACCTTTGGTTGCGTCCAGGTCTTGATGTTATCGAAGCGCATGGCGGCTTGCACAAGTTCATGGGTTGGGATAAACCTATTCTGACTGACTCTGGCGGATTTCAAGTATTTAGCTTAGGCGAAATGCGGAAAATCAGCGAAGAAGGCGTCAAGTTTCAAAGCCCAATTAATGGTGACACCTGCTTTTTAACGCCCGAAGAATCTATGCGGATTCAAAAAATACTCAATAGTGACATTGTGATGATTTTTGACGAGTGCACGCCATACCCAGCTACAGCCAAAGAAGCAGATG
>SPJO01000035.1 GCA_006844635.1 Methylophilaceae bacterium
TCATATTGTGGGCCACCAACGGCACCTAGCAATACCGCATCTGCTGCACGGCAAACTTTTTGGGTGAACTCTGGGTATGGGTGACCATACTCATCATAAGCCTGACCACCTAAAGGCGCTTCAGTGAACTCCATTTCCATACCTTCGCTTTTCAACACATCTAGCACACGTAGTGCTTGTGTCACGATTTCTGGACCAATACCGTCACCCGGTAATACTGCGATTTTCATTGTCATCTTAATTTCCTAAATCCTTATGTAAACAACCAAGGCTGTGATACCTTATGTTGGTTCTCGAATGCTTTGATTTTATCGGCATGTTCTAGTGTTAAACCAATTTCATCCAAACCGTTTAACAAGTTTTTCTTTGATGTTTCACTCACGTCAAAACTGAATGACGCACCAGATGGCAATGTCACTGTTTGTGATGGCAAATCAACATTTAGCTCGTAGCCTTCAGTCGATTCGCACTCTTTAAACAATTGATCTACTTGCTCAGCACTCGCAACAATCGGCAAAATACCGTTCTTAAAGCAATTGTTGTAGAAAATATCAGCAAAGCTAGGTGCGATAATCACGCGGAAGCCATAATCATCAATCGCCCAAGGCGCATGCTCACGGCTAGAACCACAACCGAAGTTTTCACGCGCTAGTAAAACCTGTGCGCCTTTATAGCGTGCTTGGTTCAGCACAAAGTCTTCGTTTAATGGACGGTTTGTGCAATCCATATCTGGCTCACCGTAATTGGTATAACGCCACTCATCAAACAAGTAAGGGCCAAAGCCAGTACGCTTGATTGATTTCAAAAACTGTTTTGGGATAATCGCATCCGTATCAACGTTTGCGCGATCTAGTGGGCATGCTAACCCAGTAATTTGTGTAAATGCTTTCATGTTTCTATCTCCTCGCCTTAAACGTTACGCACGTCTACAAAATGACCGGCAACGGCCGCTGCTGCTGCCATTGCTGGGCTCACCAAATGCGTACGGCCACCCGGGCCTTGGCGACCTTCAAAGTTACGGTTTGAAGTTGAAGCACAACGCTCACCAGCACTCAATCGATCCGCATTCATTGCCAAACACATTGAGCAACCTGGCTCACGCCATTCAAAACCAGCTTCGGTAAAGATTCTATCTAAGCCCTCTTCTTCTGCTTGGCGCTTCACAATGCCGGAACCTGGCACTACCATGGCTACATCAATATTACTTGCAACTTTTTTACCTTTAGCAACCTCAGCTGCTGCACGCAAATCTTCAATCCGTGAGTTAGTGCAAGAACCAATAAACACTTTATCCAACTTAATCTCTTCAATTGGCGTATTAGCTTCCAAGCCCATATATTGCAACGCATTCTCAATACTTGTGCGCTTGGTTGGGTCAGTCTCATCAGCAGGATTTGGCACCACAGCGCCAATTGGCAATACTTGCTCAGGCGAAGTGCCCCAAGTGACTTGAGGCTGGATATCTGCGCCATCTAATTCGATGACTGCATCAAAGTCGGCATCTGTGTCAGATTTCAAGGTATTCCAATAAGCAACGGCTTGTTCCCACTGCTCCGCTTTTGGCGCATATTGGCGACCCTTTAAATAAGCCGCTGTTTTTTCGTCTGGTGCCATAATGCCAGCACGCGCGCCTGCTTCAATCGCCATATTACAAATCGTCATACGGCCTTCCATACTTAAGTCGCTAATCACATCACCAGCAAACTCAATCGCATAACCAGTACCACCTGCAGTACCCGTTACACCAATCACCGCTAAGGCAACATCTTTCGCTGTAACACCAGCACCAAGCTTGCCGTTGACTTTCACCAACATGCTTTTAGATTTTTTAGCAATCAAGGTTTGTGTTGCTAATACATGTTCCACTTCAGAAGTACCAATCCCATGTGCCAATGCACCAAATGCGCCATGTGTAGACGTATGGCTATCCCCACAAACCACGGTCATGCCTGGCAACGTTGTGCCGTGCTCAGGGCCAATCACGTGAATAATGCCTTGGTTTTTGTCTTTAAATGGGAAATACACCAAAGAGCCAAACTCTTTCATATTTTTATCTAAGGTATCCACCTGTAATTTCGACACAGGGTCTTCAATGTCTTTATCCCAGTTCTGCGTTGGTGTGTTGTGGTCAGGGTTCGCCACAATCGTGTTATTACGCCATGGCTTGCGCCCAGCTAAACGCAAACCTTCAAATGCTTGCGGGCTAGTCACTTCGTGTACTAAGTGACGGTCAATATAAATTAGGCTCGTTCCATCGGCATCCTGATGCACCAAATGGGAGTCCCATAATTTATCGTAAAGCGTTTTTCCTGCCATGACAGATCCTTTTAAAACTAAATAATGGCGCCATAATAACGGCTTTTTAATACCCTAACAAGAATATAGTTTATACTAGTATTAAAGGTAATAGCTTAAAGGGCTGCGTATTCAACAAACCATGGCAGAACAAGTTAATAATAGACGAAAAGAATTAGGCGAATTTTTACAAGCAATTCGCAAACGCGGCACGCCAGAAGCCTTTGGCTTTCCTGCAGGGCCAAGAAGACGCATTAAAGGCTTGCGTCGAGAAGAAGTTGCACAACTCGCTGGCATCAGCACTACTTGGTATACCTGGATAGAGCAAGGTCGCGATGTGAATATGTCTGCCGAAGCCTTATTACGGCTAGCGCAAGCGCTCAAACTCAACAAAACAGAACGTGCCTACTTGTTTGACTTAGCCGGCCGTCGCGACCCACAAGGTCAGATTCAAGAAGAAGACTTAGCCTCGACTACCCTGACCGATGTATTGGGTAACATTCAAATACCTGCCTACATTCTCGGTAGTACTTGGAATGTATTGGCATGGAACAAACAAGCTGCAGATTTATTTGGCGATTGGTTTACTGAAGAAAGTGTCATTGCACCAAACTTGTTGCGCTTAGTCTTTACCGCGCCGAATGCAAAGGATTTTGTGGTGAATTGGGAAGTACGCAGCAAACGCTTAGTGGCTGAATTTAGGGCAGATTGTCGCAGCCGTTTAGAAGAACCAGAGTTGCAAGCCTTAGTGAATGAGCTATCACAAGCGAACCCAGCATTTGAACAGTTCTGGAAGCAACATGATGTATTAGAGAGGCAAGGTGGTTTAAGAGAGTTCAACCATTTGAAAGAAGGTTTATTAAGTTACCAGCAGGTGACGATGCGTCCAGTGGATCAAGAGCAGCTGAAATTGGTTATGTTAATGCCGGGTGCTAACGTTCCCATGGTTGCTTAGTTATTAATGTCGTACGGTATTCTTCATCTTCCTTAACAATAAGCGAGTTGTAATAGCGTCCCCAGGGGCCTATACCAAAACCACTAATAACTGCAAAGCTTGCTACTAACATGCAAAAGATAACAATACCAATAGGAACTGAATACAAATCAACACCAAAATAAGGGGATATCATTGGAGACACCCCTAGCAATGCTAAAAACCGCATTGCCAAGCCATGTTTTGTGCTTTTTTTCATAACGACAAAACCACTTAAACACCCGCCTGCATCAACTTATACTCAATCGCATCACGTAAGGCGATCCAAGAAGCTTCGGTAATATCGGTCGATACGCCAATGGTTGACCAGTTTTTAGCACCATCTGATGTTTCGATAATGACGCGGACTTTTGCAGCGGTTGCTAAGTTAGAATCCAGCACACGTACTTTGTAGTCTGTTAGCTTCATCTCTTTAATGGCAGGATACGTATCGCGCAAGGCATTACGCATGGCTCTATCCAATGCGTTGACTGGGCCATCACCCTCGCCGACGGCTTTCACCACTTCATCATTGACGGCAAATGAAACCGTCGCCGTTGAATTAATCTTGCTTTGCGAAGGTTCTTCCACATGGATAGTGTACCTCTGCAACTTGAAGTAGGTTTTGTTTTTGCCGAGCAACTTACGCACTCGCACATCGAAAGAGTGTTCTGCATTTTCAAACTGGTAACCTTCGTGTTCTAAGGCTTTTAGCTCTTCCAATACGCGTTTGGTGTCTGCAGATTCTTTCGTTAAGCTTGGGTCTATCTCTTGCAATTTAGACAGCAACGCACTTCTACCGGCCACTTCTGAAACCAAAATATGCCGTTTATTACCAACTTGCGCTGGCTCAACATGCTCATAGGAAATCGGGTTTTTGCTGACTGCATCAATATGCATACCGCCTTTATGGGTAAAGGCATCGTTACCGACATACGGTGCTTTTTCATTGAATGGCATATCGGCAATTTCATTGATATAGCGCGCGGCAGTACTCAATGCTGCCATTTGCGCTGCTGGAATACAATCCATGCCTAATTTTAATTGCACGTTGGGAATAATGGCGCATAAGTTGGCATTGCCACAGCGCTCACCAATGCCGTTTATCGTGCCTTGTACTTGCACTGCTCCAGCTTGTACGGCTGCGACTGAATTGGCCACGGCCATTTCACAATCGTTATGGCAATGAATGCCAACAGCTGCATCAAAAGTCTCAACCACTGTTTTGGTGATTTGATGGATTTCATCAGGGAAGGTACCGCCATTGGTATCACATAACGCCAACACATCCACACCTGCATCAGCTGCTGCTTTTAAAGTTTGCATGGCATAGTCAGCGTTCGCTTTGTAGCCATCAAAGAAATGTTCAGCATCGAACACCACTTCTTTGCCTTGCTGCTTTAAATAGGCAATAGTGTCGCTAATCATGGCAAGGTTCTCTTCAAGCGTGGTCCGTAGAATATCGGTGACTTGATAATCCCAGCTTTTACCGAAAATAGCGACGGCTTCTGTATTGGCACTGAGCAGTGATTTTAAGTTACGGTCATCTTCTGCTTTGATGCCGATTTTACGCGTACTGCCAAAAGCAATAATTTTTGAATGCTTAAGGTCTAACGCAGCCACATGTTCAAAAAAAGCTAGATCTTTTGGGTTAGAGCCAGGGTTGCCAGCTTCAATATAGGAAACGCCTAACTCGTCTAGCTTGCGAACAACTTTTAACTTGTCTTCTACTGTAAATGAAATGCCCTGCGCTTGTGCGCCATCTCGCAGGGTCGAATCATAAGCAATGACTTTTTGCATTACTTCTTACTTCTGAATTTAGCTGCTGTACGCATACGTAATGCATTAAGCTTGATAAAGCCTTCAGCATCACGGTGATCGTAAGCACCATCGTCTTCTTCAAAGGTGGCGATATCGGCATCAAATAATGAATCGGTATTACTATCACGACTCACCACAGATACACTGCCTTTATATAATTTCACGCGCACCCAACCATTCACATGCAACTGTGAGTGATCAATCAAGGTTTGTAGCGCCACACGCTCTGGGCTCCACCAGTAACCGTTATAAATCAAGCTAGCATAACGTGGCATCAACTCATCTTTTAAGTGACCAACTTCACGGTCTAGTGTAATGCTTTCCATGGCACGATGTGCTTTTAGCATAATGGTACCGCCTGGTGTTTCATAGCAACCACGTGCTTTCATCCCAACATAGCGATTTTCCACCAAATCCAAACGGCCAACACCGTGTTTGCCACCTAAGCGGTTTAACTCAGCCAAGACTTCATGTGCCTTCATCGCCTTGCCATTAAGCGCAACGATATCACCTTGCTTGAATTCAATATCAATATATTCTGCTTCATTTGGCGCAGCTTCTGGTGATACAGTCCAACGCCACATATCTTCTTCAGCTTCTGCTTTTGGGTCTTCTAAATGACGACCTTCATAAGAGATGTGCAGCAAGTTCGCATCCATTGAATATGGGCTACCGCCTTGCTTGTGTTTCATTTCAACTGGGATGCCATGCTTCTCAGCATAAGCCATCAGTTTTTCACGGCTAAGCAAGTCCCACTCACGCCATGGCGCAATCACTTTAATATCAGGTTTCAGTGCATAAGCACCGAGCTCAAACCGCACTTGATCATTGCCCTTACCCGTTGCGCCATGTGAAATCGCATCGGCATTGGTTTCATTGGCAATTTCAATTAAGCGTTTTGAAATGAGTGGGCGTGCGATAGACGTGCCTAATAGATACTCGCCTTCGTAAATGGTATTGGCGCGGAACATTGGGAAAACAAAGTCACGCACAAATTCTTCACGCAAGTCATCAATATAAATATCTTTCACACCAGCTGCTGTTGCTTTTGCACGCGCTGGCTCTAACTCTTCACCCTGGCCTAAATCAGCCGTAAATGTCACCACTTCTGCTTGATAGTGGTCCTGCAACCATTTCAAAATCACGGAGGTATCTAAACCGCCTGAATAGGCCAATACAACTTTTTTTACTTCACTCATTTTAAAAATTACCTAAAAATAAATATTCATTAATGCTTTAAACAAGCACGTTAACTCTCAACTTTGCCTAGCAGAAGATATTCCATTAGCGCCTTCTGTACATGCAATCTATTCTCTGCCTCATCCCAAACCACTGAGTTGTCACCATCAATCACATCGGCTGTGACTTCTTCACCACGATGCGCGGGTAAGCAATGCATAAATAAAGCATCTGCTTTCGCTACTTTTAGCATCTCATCGTCGACTTGCCAATCTGCAAACTCTTTTCTACGCTCTTCATTCTCCGCTTCAAACCCCATACTTGTCCAAACGTCAGTCGTTAGCAAGTCTGCACCTTTAGCTGCATCCATTGGATCTTCAAATACGGTTAATGCTTTGCTATCCAAGTTAGCCAATGCAGGGTCAAGAGCATAGTTAGGTGGCGTAGAAATATTTAACTTAAAGCCGAGCAAATCAGCCGCTTGCAACCAGGTATAGCTCATATTATTCGCATCACCAATCCATGCGACGGTTTTACCTTCAATCGCGCCTCGATGCTCAATATAGGTGAAAATGTCCGCTAATATCTGACAAGGGTGATATTCATTGGTCAAGCCATTAATCACTGGTACGCGAGAATTGGCCGCAAAGCGTTCGATAATGCTTTGCTCAAATGTTCTAATCATCACAACATCAGACATGCGCGAAATTACTTGTGCAGCATCTTCAACAGGTTCACCACGGCCTAATTGTGAATCACGTGTATTCAGGTAGATCGCTGCGCCACCGAGTTGGTGCATCCCCGCCTCAAAAGATAGACGTGTACGAGTGCTGGCTTTTTCAAAAATCATGACGAGCGTTCTATCTTCTAACGGCCAGTATTTTTTATAGCCTTTAAACTGTGACTTAATCCAAGCCGCACGCTCGAAAATATGTTCTATTTCGTCTTTATTTAAATCATTAAACTGTAAAAAGTGTTTAATATTCATATTATTAAAGGATTAAGTTAATCCTTTTTCTCTAAAAATTCGTTAATAACCGACACTAATTTATCTACTAATATTTGTGCCTCTTCTTTATTCATAATCATTGGTGGCAGCAGCCGGATAATATTGCCTGCTGTCACATTAATCAGCAGTTGGTTTTCTAATGCCAACTTCACTAAGTCAGCACATGGCCGATCAAGTGTGATACCAATCATCAAGCCAGCGTTACGGACACTAATAATGGCCTCGTTACCCTTAAATACATCCGTCAGCGCTTGATTAATATAAGCACCAATATCTTGCGCATTTTCACGCAGCTTCTCTTGCGTAATAATCTCTAAAGTAGCCAAACCAGCCGCACATGCAAAAGGGTTCCCGCCGAAGGTTGAGCCATGCTTACCGGGCGTGAAAACCTCAGCAGCTTTACCTTTTGCCAGACAAGCGCCAATCGGCACACCTGAGCCTAAACCTTTTGCTAAGGCCATTGCATCTGGCATCACCTCTGACTGTTGGAATGCAAACCAAGTACCCGTGCGACCAATACCACTTTGCACCTCATCTAACATCAACAACCAACCATTTTCATCGCAAACCTCACGCAAGCCTTTGAGATAAGCATTCATATCTTCTGGGATTTGTACGCCGCCCTCGCCTTGCACTGGCTCTACCAAAACAGCCACGACATTATTTTTCCGACCTGCAACTTGCTTAACCGCTTCCAAATCATCAAATGGTACGCGCACAAAACCTTGCACCAATGGTTCAAAGCCTGCTTGTACTTTGCGGCTACCCGTGGCTGAAAGCGTCGCCATGGTTCTGCCATGAAAAGCACTATCCATCACAATAATTTCTGGGTCAGCAATTTCTTGCTGATGGGCATACAAACGGGCCAGCTTAATAAGCGCCTCATTGGCTTCGCACCCTGAGTTGCAGAAAAACACTTTATCCATGCCAGATAATGCTGCCAATTGATCCGCCAACTTTTCTTGCTCAGCAATTTGGTAGACATTAGAAACGTGCATTAGCGTGGATGCTTGTACATTCAGCGCTTGCACAAACTTCGGATGTGAATGACCGAGGCCAGTCACAGCAATACCAGACAATGCATCAAGGTATTTTGTACCCTGGTCGTCCCATAGCCAAACACCTTCGCCTTTAGCAAAAGTAACTGGCAACCTGCCATATGTATTCATTAAATGTTGTGACATAACATTCCAAAAAACTCGAACTTATTTGTCGAGCTATATCTATCTATGATTAAAAATCGACGCTATAAAAACAAAAACGGCGGCAAAGGCCGCCGTTAAAGCTTAAGCCAAGCTACCAGTGCAATAAGGCCAATCGAATTTGCTCATTGGCAATCAGTATTACCAATAATGCAAACATCGCTAAGCCAATCATTTTTTCTCGGCTTGTTCGCGCCTTTGCTTTGCTTGAAACACGTGCATTTTGCATTGGTAATAACTTTTTCATTTTAATCACCTAAAAATTAAGTTTTCCTAAGTGCAAGGTTAAAGCAAAAGACCGTTTTTTGCAAGATAGCTAAAATACTAGACAACCTATCTAACACCGCGGCTTTACTTTATGTATATCGCCATATAAAGTGATCTTAAGTTTGTAAGAATAACAACGATTTTACGTTGGTGTAGCTTTCAACGTAAACCCTACAAACACTTCGCCTTAGTGAGGGAATAATATGAAAAACACGAGCCACTCCAGCACATTACTCTTGATTGCAACTTTTTTATTCACAGCGACCGCTTGCCACAAGCAACCATGCGGCGATGATTGCAACACAAATACTGACCCAAAACCATTGCCTGACAATGCCTATTGCGCGCCTAAAGGTGAGGTTTATATAGGGTACTCTTCCAATACAAACAACCTCAGTACCAGCCTCCCTAGAAAGGATAGCTATGTAGCGGAGGAGTTTGAAGCCATTGAGATAGTAGAAAGCCCACCAACTGGCGCTGCACTAGGCTGGGGTTGGAATCGTGGAGATGCGGAACCGATACCAAGTATTTGTGTAGAGTTTGTCCCAGGCGAAGAAAAAGGCCAAACCTCTTATATGACGATGCAAGAGGCGAATGATAGCTACCAGCTCATGAAAAGCATGGGCATGTCTGCAGAGGCTTCGGTTAAGACGATTGGCTATAGCGGTAGTGCTAAGGCTGAGTTCGCTAAGTCTCAAAACATCAACAACTCATCTTCTACCTTTGTACTAAATGCTGTCGTGCAAAATGGAGTAAGGTATGCCTCTCCAATGCCAGACAAAAAACACCTCTCAACGTTCAAAGACCCAACCGATATTCGCGGCGGCACCAGCGGAAGCATTAGGCTAACCCCTGCGGCACTTAAATTGGCCAAATCAAGTATTGCACGTTTCAAAGCCACATGTGGCTCTGACTTCATATCCGCTGTATATACTGGCGCCAAATTAACAGCCATGATCAAGACCAGTGCTAAATCTAAATCTGAGAAACAAGCAGCGTCAGCAGAAATGAGTGGTAGCGGCACCGCCTTCGCAGCAAAAATAGAAGCTGATGTTAAAGTAGCAAAGAAGGAGAATACAGAAGTAAAATCAGACGGCAAGGATATCTCTGTATTTATGTCAGGCGGCAACAGCCAACCTATTCCTTTCGATAGAGTGGGTCTTTTGGATGCGCTTAAAAAAATTACGGCTAATGCTTATACTGACCCAAAAGACTTTCAAGTTGCTATTACACCATATGAACTAGTTGAAAACTGGCCAGGCAAGACCATTGAGGACAAAGACATCGAGTTTGATGAACTAGCGACCTTCTGGGGAGCTTACAACACTTTATACGATGAGATTCAACATGTCTTAGATAACCCTGAAGCGTATGCAGACCTTACGATTGACTCTACTGGCAACTATCAAGACTCATGCACCGAACAACAAAAGGCTTTGAAGGAAAAAACACAAGATGTTAAAGCACTTGAAGCGCTTAAAGAATGTGTAGCCAAAATTGACAGCTATAAATTGAAACTTGCGCAAGATGAAGTACTACATGGTATTAAACAAATGGAAAAAATAGCGGCCGTCTGTAGTGATGGTACTGAACTTTGTGAATTTAACCCACAAAGCTTCCGCAGCCCTTATGCCTTTCGAGCGCAGTTACCTATTGCTCTTGAAGCAGGAATCACTACAGATGCAGGCATTACGCCATTCAAAGACTTCATTGATTACAAAATAGGTCGTATTGCTAAGAGTCGGTGCGAAGTATCACCCAATAATTCTGTCTGTATTTCAAATGCAGAAATTGACCAATGGGCGAGAAAGACAGGGCTTAAATCTATCCGTGCATCTCAAAACATTGAGCAATATAATCTTTATGCCTCGAATTTAATTACAGACCCCAAAGCCAAAGTGAAAGCTGGTGAGGCTATTGCAGAAAAACCTGTTGTGACGTGCAAGGCCGATAATGCGTGTGGTGATGATAAGGTCTTATGTATAGAAGATAAAATCCTTTGGTATAACAGCTCAAACCCAAGTTAGAAACACGTCACACTTCGCAACGAATACAGCCACAGTGCTTAGCACTGTGGCTCTGCTTCTAAAAACGGCTTAATACGATCCATTGTATTTGGGTGTGTAGAAAGCATATCACTCATCGGATTATAACTTTCTGCACCCTCCTCTTTATCGGCTTTCTTTTCTCCCTCTTCGCCATGTGCATGTGGGTGCTGATTCTGTAGTCGGTAGAGGATTTCAGCAAAGGCGCGCGGCGGCAAGCAAGACTTCTGAAGCGATGCAAGCGCGAAGCGGTCAGCTTCCAATTCATGTTCACGAGAATAACGCATTTGCATTAACGCAGCTGGCAAACCAGAACCTAACGTACTTACATCCCCTGTAATTGCAGCCAACATCAAACCAGCTAATGTTCCTTGTATGCTTTGTCTAAAGGCATGGCGTTTTTCCACATGACCTAACTCATGTGCCAATACGGCTATAATTTCATCATTACTTTTTGCAAGCTCAACCAAACCATCTGTGACCACCATAATACCGCCAGGCAATGCAAAAGCATTGGCACCAATCACGCCTCCATCACGAAAGTTTAGCGTATATTCAGGACAATCGTTATCTTGACACAAGCGCTTCAGAGCCGCAGCAATTTCAAGTTGCCTTGTCTTGCTGGTTTTGCTGGGTTTGAAATAACCCAGTTTATGATCCAAACCCTTCAAGACTTGTTCACCTAAGTTCTTTTCCATCGTGGGCGGCGTTGCTTCAGCCACGTACTCAGCGAGTTTAGGCACGCCATGCTGTAAAAACATCCAGCCAGCAAACACGGTTACTACTAGAGAAACCATCACCCATGCCAGATGATTTTCAAGGTAATGAAGTGCCTTCCAAAACCCTATCGACGATGAAGAAATTGCGTCCTCCAAGGCGTCAATATTGGCTGCTTCCAGCCTAACACCATTCGGCAGGTCAACAATTCGCTTCGCCTGACCAAGCTTGGCCTGCACGTCGATCTCTTTAAATTGATATGACTGACGATAGCTTTCTGCAGTCAGTAGTATGGCGCTTTCATGTACTTCTACCCATACTGTTTTGCCTTTAGCACTCAGCCCATCATATAACTCAGCTTGGAACATTTTATTTACCCAAATGAGAAGTCTGCATCAAAGAAGTCTGCAATCTCTTCTCCAGTTGCTTTCACTTCCGCTTTCTTATCACCAACAAATTGATCAAAGTCTACATCACCAATAATTTGTAATTTAGACGCACGGTAACGGGCTAAACGTACTTGCGCCCATGGCGTAGCCAAACCGAAGGTTAAGGCGATTGCCAGCACATTGGTCAAATAAATCCAGATATAATCTCTTGCTCGCAACGAGCTCTTAAATGTCAAGTCATCGATAGTTGCACTATTCCAAATCAAATTACCAATTCGTGCTTTTATATAGCCAAGAAAGCCAAAAATAAATAACGCATAAATCACTAAGAAAACCAAACCACCCATCATCCCTGCCAAGGCCATTTTAGGGTTGCTCATCATCTTTTCAAACATCTCTTCTGTTGCTTTTTCCTTAGCCTGTTCACGCTCTACCATCAACTCCTCTAAACTTTTTTCTTTTGCTTCTGTGTTCGCGACTTCTGCAGCGTCTTCAATAGCTGGTTCAGCTTCAGCATACACCCGCTCAACACGGTACTCTTCGTCCGTCGGATTAACTTGCTCGTCTGATGCCATCTCGGGCTCTGAATAAACTCGCTCAACTTGATAAGGCTCAGATTCAACATTATTTTCAGCCAACACGATTCTATCGGGCATACCCACCTCTGTAAAACCAACAACGCCAGGCATATGAATAGCGCTCATTTTTTCTGCTTTCTTGGTATATCCTTGATATGCAGGAATCGCAATTGCCGCCAAGATACCGAGCAATGGCACAATTAATACGATGGCATACACTTTAAAATACGCGCCTGCCTTAGCTTGCATATCAAACTGGCTTGTGCCGAACTTATGACTTGACATTAAATATTTATCTTTTTGATTGGCCGCGTAAGGAAAGGCGAGCCAACCAGTAAATGCAGCCATAATCGGTAGTAACACAAACACACGAAAAGCCTCACCTACTTTGCCGACAAAATCAAAGCGCAAACCACGATGACTCGTGTTACGTGCATTAAAGATAGACGCCCTCACAACCAACCAGGGAATCAAAAAGAAGAAAGCCAAGCCAAATAAGGCAGGCATTAATGGGTGTATATTCTCACTAAAAGCATAAGCCATAAAAATCGCAAAAGCGATAATGCGTCCTTTTAAAATGGCGATTGGTTTAGCATGATAGTCAAAACCAACATCGTCGATTAGCGTATTGTTGTTAAAATATTTTTTACGTCTGACTTTAGCCCAAGCTGAGTAAATACCTAGCGTTAGAATTGATAACAACAAGTTGACTATCCAAATACCAAAGTATTCTGATGCCTTACCAGTAAACTCCACTTGCGTCGTCTTTAGATCGCTCATACTTCCTCCACTCCCCATTTATTATTATGCTCGGTCAGTTTAATGCAATGAAATACCTTTTCAATGCTTTATTTATTTAAACTAAAACGAGCCTGTTAAAATACGCTTGGCCTCTCGTTGCCGCATTCCGCATAGCGAAGCCGCAATAACCAAACCTTATAGTCAAAAACACGATGTCAAACAAAGCACAATCTATACCATTTAGTCGATACGGCAGCCTTTGGATGCTTTTAGCTGCGCTTGGCTTTGCCACAATGGGTGCTTTAGTCAAAGTTGGCTCGG
>SPJO01000036.1 GCA_006844635.1 Methylophilaceae bacterium
ACTCATGTGAAGTCTGTGGTGCAACCTATAACCCAACAGAGTTAATTAATCCGTATTCAGCGGTTTCTGGTGCAAAACCAGAACGCAAAGAAACCGAGCACTACTTCTTTAAATTGTCTGATTGCGAGGCATTCTTAAAAGAATGGACCAAGAGCGGCACGCTACAAGGTGAAGCAGCCAATAAGATGGGGGAGTGGTTCGAGAGTGGCTTGAATGACTGGGATATTTCGCGTGATGCACCCTATTTTGGTTTTGAAATACCAGAGGCTCCGGGCAAGTATTTTTATGTGTGGTTAGATGCGCCAATTGGTTACATGGCTAGCTTTAAAAACTTATGTGATACGGCTGGCTTAGATTTTGATGAATACTGGAAAAAAGGGAGTGATACCGAGCTTTATCATTTTATCGGTAAAGATATTCTATATTTCCACGCTTTGTTCTGGCCGGCTACTTTAGAATACAGCGGCTATCGTACGCCGACACAGATTTATGCGCATGGGTTTCTTACCGTTAACGGTGAAAAAATGTCTAAATCACGAGGTACATTTATCACGGCGCGCAGCTATGTTGAACATGTGAAAAACCCAGAGTATCTACGTTACTATTATGCCGCTAAATTAAATGGCAGCATGGAAGACATTGATCTTAACTTGGATGATTTTGTTGCGCGGGTTAATAGTGATTTGGTGGGTAAGTATGTCAATATTGCTAGCCGTACGGCGGGTTTTGTTGCTAAACGCTTTGATGGTCAATTAAAAGCGGCTGATAGCGCTGAGATTCAAACGATGCGTGCGGCGGCTGAACAAATTGCAGAAGCCTATGCTAATCGTGATTATGCGCGTGCTTTGCGTGAAATCATGAAGCAAACCGATGTGGCAAATGCTTATGTAGCAGAAGCTGAGCCGTGGGTTGTTGCTAAAGATGAAAGTAAAGCAGATGAGCTCCATGCCATTTGTAGCACAGCATTGGAAATGTTCCGCATACTGACTGTGTATTTAAAACCAGTGGTGCCAGGTATTGCTGGTGAGATTGAAGCATTTATGAATCTTGAGTCGCTCACTTGGCAGTCCGTAGATATTGGCTTAGCCGATGGACATAGTATTAATAAATACAAGCATTTGATTAAACGATTAGAAGATAAGCAGATTACAGCGATGGTAGAGGCAAATAGAGAAACGTTAGAAAAAGAGGTAAACAAGCCGGCAAAAGAAGGCAAAGTCGAAGCTGAAGTTGGAGACTATATCTCGATTGATGATTTCACCAAGGTGGATTTGCGTATTGCTAAAATTGTAAAAGCAGACCATGTGGAAGGTGCAGATAAGTTGCTGCAATTAACCTTGGATATTGGCGAAGAAAAAACACGCAATGTATTTGCAGGTATTAAGTCCGCCTATGATCCAGACCAGCTGACAGGCCGCTTGACGATCATGGTAGCTAACTTAAAACCACGCAAAATGAAGTTTGGCCTCAGTGAAGGTATGGTGTTGGCTGCTTCTGATGACTCAGGTGGCCCATTTATTATGTCGCCAGATGCTGGTGCACAGGCAGGGATGCGCGTTAAATAGGCAGTTAGCTAGTCAAGTTTCACTGACGATGGGATCGTCCCTGATGGGGCGAATTCTTTGACAACCTTATGCACTTTGATTTGCTTATTGAGCTTTTTTAATGTGCCAGGGCCGATGCCATCGACTTTAGTCAGGTCCTCGATGGTTTCAAATCCGCCATGCGCTGTTCGGTAATCAATAATCGCTTGTGCTTTACTTGGGCCTATGCCTGACAAGCTTTCTAGTTCTGTTTGGTTGGCAGTGTTTAAATCAATTGCGGCGATTGCGCTGCTGCTAAATAGCCATAGCAGTATGGCGATGATACTTTTTTTCATTATTTTGACCTTTTGTTTTTCGTATTATTAAGGTCATCATAATGGCAATCGGTTAGGAAGTATACTGATTGATATCTGCGTTAATGTTGTGCAAAGCACTCAACGGGTCATCTGCCTGGGTAATAGGGCGTCCAATTACCAGGTAGCTAGCACCCTTAGTTAAGGCCTTCTCAGGCGTCATGATGCGTGTTTGATCATCTTGGCTAGCCGTCACAGGGCGTATGCCAGGGGTGACTAATAAAAAGTCATCATTGACGGCTTTTCGCAGTGTTTCGGCCTCCATCGCTGAGCAGACTACGCCATGTAGGCCAGCCGTTTGCGTCAGTTTTGCAAGGTGTGTTACTTGTTCTTCTAGTGGTCGGGAGATTCCTAGCTCAGTCAGGTTGTCTTGACTCATGCTCGTGAGAATGGTCACGGCAATGAGGTAGGGGTTCTGCTGACTGTTATGCACGCCTTCAAGCGCCGCTTGCATCATGTCGCTGCCACCACTGGCGTGCACGTTTAACATCCACACCCCTAAATTACTGGCAGCCTGACAAGCTTTTTTAACCGTGTTTGGAATATCGTGAAACTTTAAATCTAAAAAGACTTGAAAGTCTTTTTCGACCAGCGTTTCAATGAGCTGTGGACCGGCTGCGGTAAACAATTCTTTACCGACTTTTAGTTTACATAGTTTGGGGTCTAGCTGTGAGACGAGTGACAACGCATTGCTTGCTTCAGCAAAGTCGAGCGCGACAATGACTTTTGGGTCTAAGGTGTTGGACATATTAGTTTTTCACTGTCATTTCGCGGCTAATGGCTTCACTAGGCTCGGATGGTAAAGACTCCCATGCATTACAAGCAGGGCATTGCCAGTGATATTGTTTAGCACTGAAACCACATTGATCACAATGATAGGAGGCACGATTGCCAATTGCATTGCGCACAGTTTGTTGCATCAACTGAATATCATTCTGACTATGATTGTCTTCATCATCCGCTAATGCGCGTGCTTGTAGTAACTGATCTAAGGTCTGTAAGCTCGGCTTGCGGATAAGTTCTTTTCTTGCCAGTTTTGCAGCACTTTCTGGACCTTCCTCTGCGATAGTTGCTTCATACAAAGCAGACATTAAAGAAGGTAGCTTGTAGTTTTCTAAGTAATTTTTGAGCAAGGCAATGCCTTCTTCAGGTTTTTCAATAGCCGTGTGACTATTAATGAGCTTGGTTGCGACTAGGCCTAAGTACTCAGGGTCTTGAAATTCAATATGTTTCCAGTGTGAAATAGCGGAAGCATGGCTGCCCGATTGCAATTCTAAATCGCCGAGCAAGACATTTGCACGGACACACTTTTTGTTCGCATCTAGTGCATTGGCTAAGTGCATACGAACTTGATCAGGTTGCTGATCAATCATCGCGTTCATGGCGAGTTCACAGTAGTATTGTGCAATCTCTTTCCTAAAGGGAATGCCAGATAAGCGTTCTAGCTCTGTTGCTGTTTCGATGGCTTGTTGCCATTCACGTTCGCGCACAAAGATTTCCAGTAGGGCATTGAGTGCTGGTTGGCGGTAACGTTTATCTTCTAAGCCTTTGAATAGCTCTTCTGCACGGTCAAACAGGCCTGCTTTAAGGTAATCTTGCGCTAGCTCTGCTTTAATGGCCTCTTTTTGCCCTTCTGAGAGTTCTTTTTTATCAAGCAAGTTAAGGTGCATATTAATAGCGCGATCCGTTTCGCCAGTTCGGCGGAAGAGGCTACCAAGTGCAAAATGTAACTCTAAGGAATCATTATTAATGTGAATCGCTTCAGAGAACGCATCAACAGCTTTGTTGTGTTGGTTGCTAATTAGGAAGTTAAGCCCTTTAAAGTAGGCAGCGGGGAGTGAGGTTGACTCTGATATTAACTGCCTAATATCTACCCGTGCGGCAAACCAGCCTAGTATGAAAAATACAGGGAGTATTAATAGCCACCAGTATTCAAATTCAATTGTCATATGATCTTCATTGTTCTGTTTCTTGCATTTTACCTAAGCATCTTGCTAGGCGCTAATGTTATAGGTAAAAAGGGCGAAAAAAAACGGCACATCCGAAATGTACCGTTTTTTCATATCAACAAGTTTAGTCTGACAAGTTAACTCTGTCACGCAACTCTTTACCGGCTTTAAAGTGTGGTACATGTTTTGCAGGTACTTGCACTTTACTACCAGTTTTTGGGTTGCGACCTAAGCGAGGTGGGCGGTAATTAAGACTGAAGCTACCAAAGCCTCTAATTTCAATACGCTCACCTGATGATAAGTTATCTGTCATTGCATCTAAAATTGCTTTAACGGACAGCTCAGCATCTTTCACGACTAGCTGCGGAAAGCGTTCCGCAAGCAGGTTGATTAACTCAGATTTTGTCATAAGTAAATTATCTTTTCTAATTGAAGATTACTTGTAGATTACTTCTTGTCATCCATCTTGGCTTTTAATAAAGCGCCAAGGTTGGTGTTGCCTGATGCAGCAGCAGCTTCTTCAGCTGTTGGCTTCGCTTTTGGCTTCGCCTTAGCTTTTGCGCCACCATCATCACTAGATGATACCGCGCTACCTTCGCCGCTTGGGTCGTCTGTAAGCTGTTTAACACCTAGAGAAATACGCTCTTTCTCAACGTCAATGCCTAAGATTACAGCGCTAAGCTCGTCACCTTTTTTGAAGCTACGGATAGCCTCTTCGCCTGTTTGTGTCCATGATAGGTCAGATAGGTGAACAAGGCCGTCAATATTGCCTGGTAAGCCGATGAATACACCGAAGTCAGTGATTGATTTGATTTGGCCAGTAACATTGTCACCTTTAGCGTGCGTAGCAGCAAAGTCATCCCATGGGTTTGGTTTACATTGCTTCATACCTAGTGATAGACGACGACGATCTTCATCAATTTCAAGAATCATCACTTCAACCTCATCACCTAATTGTGCAATCTTACCTGGGTGAATATTTTTGTTTGTCCAATCCATTTCAGAAACGTGAACAAGGCCTTCAATGCCTGGCTCAACTTCTACGAAAGCACCGTAGTCTGTTAGGTTTGAAACTTTACCGAATAAGCGTGTGCCTACTGGGTAACGACGACCTAGTGATACCCAAGGGTCATCGCCTAATTGTTTAATGCCGAGTGAAACGCGGTTTTTCTCTTGATCAAATTTCAAGATTTTCGCTTCTACTTCATCACCAACGGTTAATACTTCAGATGGGTGTTTTACACGACGCCATGCTAAATCAGTGATGTGTAATAGACCGTCAATACCACCTAAATCAACGAATGCACCGTAGTCAGTGATGTTTTTAACGATACCTTTAATGTTCGCACCTTCAACAAGTGACTCGAGTAATGCTTCGCGGTCAGCGCCAGCAGTCACTTCTAATACCGCACGACGTGAAACAACGATGTTGTTACGTTTGCGGTCAAGTTTGATCACTTTGAAATCCCATTCTTTATTTTCGAATGGTGTGGTGTCTTTTACTGGACGAATATCGACCAATGAACCTGGTAAGAAAGCCATGATGCCATTGACTGACACACGCAAACCACCTTTAACACGGCTGCTGACATAGCCCTTAACAACGCGACCTTCGTTCATCGCATCTTCTAAGTCTAACCATGCTTCCATTTTCTTCGCTTTATCGCGTGAAAGGATAGTAGAGCCAAACCCATCTTCTAATTTCTCAATGGCTACTTTGACGAAGTCACCGACTTCGACTTCAAGCTCTCCTTGAGGGTTTTTAAATTCGTTTGCTTCAATCACGCTTTCAGATTTTAAACCTGCGTTTACAATCACGTGATCGTTGTCGATAGATACCACCTCTGCGGTGATGATTTCGCCAGAGCGCATTTCCTGATGCGACAAGCTCTCTTCAAATAGGGCGGCGAATGATTCTTCGTTAGAAGATGTAGTTGTAGAAGTCATTAAAAAAAGTAGTTCCAGTTTAGTCCCACCTAGCAGTGGGGTAGTTATCATAACGTTGTGCGCTAAATTTTAGAGCTTAATATAAAGTGATAACTGATTTCACTTTGAAAACACAACACGAACCGCACATATTACACAAAAAATATCTTAGGTTCAATGACTTAAATGGATTTTTATGGCTAAGAATGGACTTTTTTGTACTCAGAAAGCACAAATGCGACAGCTTCTTGGATATTGCGGTTGTCTGTGTCTAGAAAAACCGCATCTTCTGTTTGGATGAGTGGTGCCGAAGAACGGCTGCGATCACGCTCATCTCTGGCTTTTAAATCAGAGAGAATTTTTTCATATTCTGCATCCAGCCCTTGACCTAACAATTGTTTGTAGCGGCGATTGGTACGCTCTTCAACGTTTGCTGTTAGAAAAATTTTTAGCTTTGCATCAGGGAATACGACGCTTGCCATATCACGCCCATCGGCTACCAAGCCGGGTGATTGCCTAAAACTGTGTTGTAAGGCGAGTAATGCGCTACGCACTTGTGGGTGTACTGCAACCTGTGAAGCGCCGTTGCTCATTGCTGGGCTGCGGATAGCATCGGTGACGGGCATGCCATTAAGTAGTACTTCGCCATTTTTGAACGTGATGTTGAGTGTTACCACCATCGTGCCTAATGCATCTGCATCATCCCATTCAATACCCTTATCATGCGCAGCCAATGCGACGATACGATAAAGAGCGCCTGAATCTAAATAATGGTAACCCAGTGTGTCTGCGACGCGTTCTGCAACAGAGCCTTTACCAGAAGCGGAGGGCCCATCGATGGCAATGACTGGAATCGCGCTAGACATGATTAACTCGCTACCTGTTGAAACACATCAAAGTAGGTTGGGAAGGTTTTTGCGACGCAGTTCGGGTCGTTAATGATGACTGGTGTACCTGATAAGCTGACCAATGAAAAACACATGGCCATGCGATGGTCATCATACGTGTCAATTTCGGCGTTGGCGATTAGCGTTTCTGGTGGCGTGATGCTTATGTAATCTGTGCCTTCTTCTACGGTTGCGCCCACTTTACGTAGTTCTGTTGCCATGGCAGCAATACGGTCTGTCTCTTTAACACGCCAACTGGCAATATTACGTAGGGTTGTGGTGCCTTTGGCATACAGTGCCATCACGGCCAATGTCATCGCGGCATCAGGAATATGGTTGCAATCTAAGTCAATGGCTTTAATCGAAGTTGCTTTTTTACTATTCAGTTCATGTTTGCCAAATGTCACTGTTGCACCCATTTGTTCCGCCGCTTTTGCAAACTGGATGTCGCCTTGAATGCTATTAGCATCAACGCCTTGAATGGTGACCTCGCCCGCTAATGCACCGGCAGCAATAAAATAGGAAGCGCTTGATGCGTCACCTTCAACATGAATCGTGTTGGGGCTGATGTAAGGTGTATTGGCTGGAATCGTAAAACGTTCCCAACCTTCACGGATAATCTTCACACCAAAGCGCTGCATCAAATTGAGTGTTATTTCAATGTATGGCTTTGAAATCAATTCGCCAACCACTTCAATCGTGGCCTGCTTACCTGTTAATGGTAAAGCCATCAGTAGGGCAGTTAAGAATTGGCTTGAGACATCACCACGAATCTTGATCGGTTTCGATACATCTAAGTCTGCAGGCTGAATATCCAGTGGCGGATAACCCGCATTTTCTTGATAGTTGATTGTTGCACCAGCTTGTTGCAGCGCATCGACTAAATCGCCGATAGGGCGTTCATGCATGCGCGGCACACCATGCAAGTGATAATGGCCATTCGATAATGCGAGCGCAGCTGTTAGTGGTCTAAATGCTGTCCCAGCATTCCCTAAAAATAAATCCGCTTTTTTATGAGGAAACTGGCCTTCACAACCGTGTACACGCCAATCGTTGTCGCCAGTTTTTTCAAGTTTCACGCCTAGCGCTTCTAGGGCTTCTAACATGCGCGCTGTATCATCAGACGCTAATAGGTCTTTAATCTCCGTTGTACCTTTTGCCAATGCTGCAAGTAACAATGTTCGATTAGAGATGCTTTTTGAGCCCGGTAATTTAACCGACCCGTTTGCGTGCTGGTAGGCGGGTAAGTGCAGTTGTTCCATGTCTTTACAGGTTTCTTTCTTTTGCCCATTGGTTGCGTGCTAGGCTGGCACGTTCGAAGAGGTCTTGTAAACCATTACCATCTTCGTCTTTTAATAAATGTTCTATGTTGGCTAATGCCATTTGAAATTGGCTGACTTCAGTGAGTAGCGCATTTCTATTGGCTAAGCTAATGTCACGCCACATTTCTGGGTGGCTGCCTGCGATGCGTGTGAAGTCTCTAAAGCCGCTTGCGGCAAATTGAAATAGCTCATCAGCATTGTCACGAGCAGCAATATCATTAACGAGTGCAAAGGCCAGCAAGTGCGGCAAATGGCTGACCGTTGCAAAAATACTATCATGGTGTTGTGCGCTCATTTCAATGACTTTAGCGCCGCAGTCTTGCCATAATTGGCGCACGTTGTTGACGGCTGTTGTATTGTTTTGTGTCGTCGGCGTGAGCACCACATTTTTACCGACATATAAATCGACCATTGCTGCTACTGCACCTGACTTTTCTGCACCTGCTATTGGGTGGCCGCCAACGAATTGGTGTGCCTGGTCACCCAGCACTTCATGTGCAATCGCCAGCACATCTGCTTTCGTACTGCCAGCATCAGTGATGATGGTGTCTTGCTGGAGATGCGGCTTAATTTGTTGTAATATTGAACGCGTTTGCGCGACAGGAGCCGCAATTAAAACCATGTCAGCATCAGAGAGCGCTTCAGTAGTGTTGTTTGCAATGGTATCAATGATGCCAAGCTTGATGGCTTGATCTAAATTCTCACGGTTGCGACCGACACCCACACACAGCAATGCCGGCGTTTGTTTTTTTAACGCCAGCGCAACAGAGCCTCCAATGAGGCCAACACCAAAGATAACGAGTTTTTTCACAGGCGGCATTGTAACATTAGCGCTGATATCAGTGTTGGCTTAAGCTTAGTGTTTCGTGCTAAATCTTAACAATTGTGTGAGTAAATAGGGTAGCGGGGTTTTGCTGAGCCAGTGACGGTTGTTGGCAACCCATGGGTAAAGCTTGCTGAACAGTGGTTTTAGCTTTTTATGTGTCCATAAGCCAGCGATTGTTTGATAACCGCTAGCAGCATAAGCCGCAGCAAACACATCCGTGCTTTTAATCCATTTGCCATTTGCATCAACAGCATGGATACGTTCCATCATTGCTACTCTAGAAACAGGGCAACTGTCTGGGATGGTTAAGTTTGTGTTTGAACAGTCAACCAATATTAGCTTTTCATCAAAATCAGTTTCTTTTAATGTTTCCATTTCACTTTTACACATTGGGCAAGCGCCATCGTAATAAATGGTCAGTGGATATACTATTAACATGTCCCTTACCCTCTCAGTAGTTGTTGTATTTTGGCGCCATATTTCATGATTTTGGTCAGTGTCTCTGGCTTGAGTTTCAGCATTTCATCGCCCCAACTTGATAAAGCTAGCATTAATTCGAGCATATTCTCTACACGTGCTTTGGCTTCTTTTTCATCATTGTTGAATTGGTTTTCTTGTAAAAAACCTTCTAAGAAGCGTACGGTTGGGTCAAATTCACGTGTTTTACGCTCAGTGATGACGGTACGAAATAGCGCCCAAACATCCAGCGAGGTTTCAAAGTAATCACGTCGGTCTCCCATCATGTGGGTGATATGGATTAAATTCCAGTTTTGCAGTTCTTTTAAGCTGTTACTAACGTTTGAGCGGGCTACTTGCAAGGTTTCAGCAATCTGTTCCGCATTAGCAGGTTTGCCAATGTAGTACAAAAAAGCATGTATTTGCGAGACTGTACGGTTGATACCCCAGCGTGAGCCCATTTCTCCCCAGTGGAGAATGAACTGATTACCTTGCTCACTTAATTGTATTTTATCTTCCATTGGCCAATCCTTATTGTTTGTTTAACTTGACATATTATCTGACATATCATATATTTCTGTCAATACAGAAATTAAGGAAATATACGGGTGAAGCAAAATAAAAAGATGCGTGTGTTGGTATTAGGCGGAAGAGGATTTATCGGTCGACAAGTTGTCCGCTATCTAGCGCACGGAGCTGATGTAGTCGTCGGCACACGTAGCCAAACGCAAGAAAAAGGTCGGTTGACGATACGAATGCAAAAAATGCTTAGCCCTAAAGATTGGGAGCACGTGATCAAAAGATTTGATGTGGTGGTCAATAGCGTCGGTATCTTACGCGAACGTAAAAATGAAACTTATAAACAAGTACATACGCTTGCAGTGGAAGCATTAGCAACCGCATGCGCACGCATGGGTGTTAGCTTGATTCAGGTGTCTGCGTTAGGTTTATCAAGCCAAGCAAAAAGCCGGTTTATTCAGTCTAAATTAGCAGGTGAAAAAGCGATACTGTCGAGTGGTGGGAAAGCCACCATTGTAAGACCATCTTTGCTAGATGGTGAGGGAGGATATGGTGCAAAATGGTTTCGCCGCGTTGCGGCATGGCCAGTACATTTTGTTATGCCGTCTGATGGTTTGGTTGCGCCGCTGCAAGTGACTGACTTAGGTGAGGCGATTGCTAAGTTAGTTTATCAGCCCGCATCACAAAGGCCTGTTGTTGCTGAACTAGGTGGTGAGATCTATAGCATTCCACAGTATTTAGCTGCTTTAAGAAAAGTGAATACGCCATTTAGGGCATGGCAGATACCAGTGCCAAAGCTTGTTGTTCGCTTATTTAGTCACGTATTTGATGTGCTGAATTGGACGCCATTATCATTTGGCCACTATGAGTTGATGCAAGGCTATAACGTGCCGGAAAAAGACTTGTTGCCTATTTTACTTGAGCGGCAACCGACATTAATTGGCGAGCAGAGTTGCAGCCCTGAACAGACAGTTAACATCTGTACTTAAGCTGTATTTATTTAAGTTTTATCTATTTGCGCTTGATCAGTTTGGGGTGATGCTACCTGCCACTCACCATCGATTAGCCGCTCTTGTACATTAAACTTTTCTTTATAAGTCATTTTAGGGCTTTGTTGTATCCAGTAGCCGAGATACAAGTATGGGTAGTTGCTACGCTTTGCCCAGTCCGTTAGCCACATGATGGCGAAGGTTCCGTAACTCGCTTTTTGTATGGTTGCATCATAGAACGTGTAGACGGCAGAGAGGCCGTCAGCAAGCACATCAACAATGCTTACAATTTTAAGCGCATTGTTTGCATCTCTAAATTCGATCATGAAACTTTCAACATGGCTTTGACAGATGAACTGTCGGTATTGTGTTTCTTCATCCGTATGTTCTTTGCGCTCTGTGGTTTCTTCTGGGTGTCTAATGGTTTGGTAGGCATTGTAGAGTGCAAAATGATCTTGTTGGAAATCGAGCGGTAAGATGTTGGCCGTTAAATCGCTATGCATTTTATGCGCACGTTTTTGGCTGCGTGTCGGCGTGAACTGGTCTAATACAAGACGCACAGGCGTGCAGGCATTGCAGTTTTCACAATGTGGGCGATAAGAAAATTTTCCGCTGCGCCGAAACCCTTGTTGAATCAGTGCGCTGTAGACATCAGCATCAACTGCGGCATAAGGCGTGGCGATTAAGCTTTGCGCCTTATTACTTGCAATGTAGCCACAAGCATAGGGCGTGGTGACGTAAAATTTTAGCTGTTGTAACGGTAGTTCGCTTGGTGAACTCATGAGAGATAGTTTATATCAACTTTGTCATCTTTTGTTCGAATTCCTCGCGAGAGATTTCTCGTCCGCCAAAGCTTTCTAGTAAGGGTGTTTTCATTTGACAGTCAATCATACCAACACCTTGGCTTTTTAGATGATTAACTAATGCGACAAATGCGACTTTAGAAGCATCTGTCACTGTATGGAACATGCTCTCACCATAAAACATCTTGCCAATAATCACGCCATAGCAACCACCAACAAGTTGGCCATCTAACCAACTTTCGCTTGAGATGGCATGGCCAAGAGTATGTAATTGGCAGTATGCATCAATCATGTTTTGATCGATCCATGTGCCAACTTGGTTAGGGCGGTTTGCCTGACTGCATGCCGTCATCACATCGCGAAATGCAGTATTGAGTTTGAGCGAAAACAAGTGTTTATTGCATGTTTTTTTTAATGACTTGGAGACTTTTAGTTCATCTGGAAACAACACCATGCGCGGGTCTGGACTCCACCACATCAGTGGGTCACCTTCACCAAACCAAGGGAAAATGCCGCGCTGGTAGGCATCTAATAAGCGCTGAGCCGTCAACTCACCACCGATGGCAATCAGGCCATCAGGCTCTTTTAGTGCTTGTGTTAAGGGTGGAAAATCGGTGTTGTCTGTTAATGCTAACACGTAGCCAGTGTCAATTTTGTAATATTGGTCTGTCATTATCTATGGCCACAGTAACTTATCTTACCTGTTTATTGGAATTTAAACGGGTGGTTCGCTTTCATCCAAGTTGACACTTCTTCCTCGGGCATTGGTTTTGCAATGCCATAGCCTTGTGCATAATCACAGCCAAGGCTTTTTAATTTAGTCAATTGTTCGTTCGTCTCAGCACCTTCAGCAATCACCGCACGCTTGAATTGTTTACTCAGTGTGATGACACCGCTAACCACAGCTAAATCTTCGCTATCGGTTAAGATATCTCTAGTAAATGAGCGGTCAATTTTAATCACGTCAAAGGGTAACTTGCGTAAATAAATCAGTGATGAGTAACCAATGCCAAAATCATCCAGCGAGAAAGTGACACCAAATGTTTTACAGGCCTTCATGGTTTCAGTCACTTTGTCAATATCGTTGATGGCTGCACTTTCTGTGATTTCAAGATTGAGCTTATCGCCAGCTACATTAGGGTGATCAGTGAGGGCGTGAGCAAAGAAGTTAATGAAGTTAGTGTCGGTTATGTGATACGCCGCGATATTAATGCCGACATAAAAGTCGAAGCCTTCTACTTGCCACCGTTCAATGTTCTCGAATGTTTTTAATGTGATCCATTCACCAATCTCATTAATTAAATGGGTATGTTCGATAATGGGTAAAAAATCATCAGGCATGAGCAAACCACGTGTTGGGTGTTGCCATCGAATGAGTGCCTCCATACCAATCACATCCCCAGTCTTTAGGTTGATTTGTGGTTGGTAATACACCTTAAACTGGTCTTCTTTTAGAGCAATAAGAACATCTTGCTTAATTTCTTGCTCGCTTTGTGAAATTCTCGCTAGTTGTAAGTCAAATAAATGATGTTGCTTCCCACCTTGGGTCTTAGCATGGTACATGGCGTGGTCAGCATGGCGTAGCAAGGTGTCGGGTGGATTGTTGTCATTGGGGTAAAGAGTAAAGCCGATGCTGGCAGAAATGAAAAAGATATGATCCGCAATATAGAACGGCTGCTCAATGGAGGCTAGTATCCTATCTAGTGCGCCAGCGTATTCACTTTCGGTAGATAGGCCACTGAGTAATAGTGCAAATTCGTCGCCACCTAATCTAGCAACCACATCGTTATTACGAGAGTTGTCTTGTAACCGTTCTGCTAACGAAACGAGTAGTTGGTCACCAATTTCATGGCCGTGCATATCGTTAATCGGTTTAAAGTTATCTAAATCCACATAACAAATTGCA
>SPJO01000037.1 GCA_006844635.1 Methylophilaceae bacterium
GGAGAATGTACCAGCGCAAGACCAGCTATTAATTGTTGCCAACCATGAATCTTTTCTTGATGGCCTTTTGCTGGGTTTATTCATTCCTAAACGTGCTACTTTTGTGGTGCATACAGGCGTATTAAAACGCTGGCTATTCCGACAGTTTTTATCACTGACACCTCATTTGGCTGTTGATCCTAGCAGTCCAATGGCGATCAAAAAAGTCGTTAAGCGTTTAAAAGGTGGTGAAAATGTCGTCATTTTCCCAGAAGGCAGAATCACCCTGACAGGCGCACTAATGAAAGTCTATGATGGTCCCGGCTTTATCGCTGCGCGTACTGGGGTCAACATTTTGCCTGTTCGCGTCGAAGGCGCGGCGCAGTCCTACTTTGGCCGTCTATCGGATGACCATCCTAGGAAGCTGTTTCCAAAAGTCACCTTGACGGTTTTACCAATGACAAGCATTGAAGTGCCTAAGTCAACGGAAAAACACTATGTCAGCAATAAACAGCGACGAAAAATAGCCGGCGAAAAAATGCAAGGTATTATGCAACATATGCTTTTTCAAACACATAAAAAGCACACGTTCTTCCAAGCCTTTTTGGAGACTATGGATCTATATGGCCGCAACTATAAAATCATTGAAGATATCAACGAAACAGAAGAAACCTATCAAGACGTCCTGAAAAAGAGTCTTGCACTCGGCAAAATAGCTAGTAAAGTCAGTAAAGAAAATGAAGTCGTTGGCGTTTTAATGCCAAACGTGACCAATACCTTGGCATTAATATTAGGCATGTCTGCCTTTAAACGTGTCCCCGCCATGCTCAACTATACGGCAGGTACCGCCGGTATCCAAAATGCTTGTATTGCAGCGAAAGTGACGACGATTATTACATCGCGCCAGTTCATCGCAAAAGCTAAATTAGTCGAAGTGCTCGAACGTTTAGAAAATCTAAACATTGTTTATCTTGAAGATATGAAAAAAACGTTTGGCATTTTGGATAAACTTTGGCTGATTGGCTTTGCATTACCGATGCCACATTTAGTCATGAAACCGGCATCACCTGACGATACGGCAGTTATTCTATTTACCTCGGGGTCAGAGGGAAAACCAAAAGGCGTTGTACATTCGCACAAAAGCATCCTCGCCAATATCGCGCAAATTTTATCTTTGCTTGATTTCAACCCAACCGATAAGTTTATGATGGTATTGCCTGTGTTCCATTCCTTCGGTTTTACAGGCTCTTTTTTGCCGCTACTCAATGGTATTAATGTGTTAATTTTCCCTTCTCCCTTGCAATACAAAATCATCCCAGAGGTCATCTACGATAGAAGCTGTACCGTACTTTTTGCCACCAGCACATTCTTGGCAAATTATGCGAAATATGCGCACCCATATGACTTCTATAAGCTTCGTTATGTGGTTGCAGGCGCTGAACGTTTAAATGAAGAAGTGAAAAAAACGTATCACGATAAGTTTGGCATTCGCATTTTAGAAGGCTATGGCACCACCGAGTGCGCACCTGTTTTATCTGCCAACACACCAGTTAACTATCGTAGCGGTAGTGTAGGGCAATTAGCCCCCGGCATCTCTTATAAGCTAGAACCTGTTGAAGGTATCGAGCAAGGTGGCCTATTACAGGTGAAGGGTGACAACATCATGAAGGGTTACTACTTGTATGATGCGCCTGCTGTATTAGTACCGCCAGAAGATGGCTGGTATGACACTGGTGACATTGTCGAAATTGATGAGCAAGGCTTTATCTTTATTAAAGGTCGTGTGAAACGCTTTGCCAAAATCGCGGGTGAAATGGTTTCATTAGAGGTAGTAGAGAAAATTGCGCAAACTGCTGCACCTGAACACAAACATGCTGCAACAACAAAAGAAGACGCCCAGCGCGGTGAAAATATTATTCTCTACACAACAGATGCAGCACTAAAACGCGAAGACTTACAGGTGGTGTCGAAAACGCTTGGCACACCAGAAATTGCCATTGCGCGGAAAGTCATCGCCATTGAAGAGATCCCGCTACTGGGTACAGGAAAAACTGACTACGTCAAACTCAAAGAAATGGCGGCGGCTGCATAATGAACCGCCGCGCATTTTTAGCTAGCCTTGGGGCTGCTGGTTTAGCCTACGCAGGCTATCGTCTTTGGCCGGACCAAGGCATCATTAATCCATGTATTTCTGGCCTCCCAGATACGCTAGCGCAACACCCACTAATGCAACAAATTTGGGAAGGTATTGACCCTGAACAAGTTTGGGATAGTCATGTCCATATTGTTGGTACGGGTGATAGTGATAGCGGTATTTGGTTTAATCCCAATATGGATAGTTGGTTACACCCATCACTTAAAATACAAAAAAAATTCTACGAAAATGGTGCTTGCGCGGAGCCTAGTGAGATTGATCACAGCACGATTAGCCGTATGCTCACCCTCTCAAAAGAAATGCCAACAGGCTATAAAAGCTTGCTCTTTGCTTTTGACTGGTTTCATGATGAACAGGGCATAGCACGTAAAGAAAATTCCATTTTTCACATTCCCAATCAATATGCCGCCGAAATCGCGATTGCACACTCGCAATATTTTGAATGGGTCGCCTCTATTCACCCTTATCGAAAAGATGCAGTCGATGCGTTAGTTGAAGCACATGCTCGCGGCGCACGTGCTGTGAAGTGGTTACCGCCCGGCATGGGCATTGATCCCGCCTCGCCCAAGTGCGATGCATTTTATCGAAAAGCAGCCGACTTAAATATCCCTATCATTACCCACACAGGCAAAGAGAGTGCTGTGCAAGGTGGTGATCAAAACCACGGCAATCCACTCCGTTTACGTCGCGCATTTGACCATGGGGTAAAAGTGATTATGGCGCACTGTGCAAGTGACGGTGATGACGAGGACTTTGATGATGGCAACAAACGCATCAGTAGCCTAGCCTTATTTACCCGCCTAATGGATACGCCTGACTATGAAGCATTCGCTTATGGTGAAATCTCTGCGCTCACATTAGTGAATCATGCATGGGCCATTAAACCCATCTTGGAACGCACTGATTGGCACCACCGCCTCATTAATGGCTCTGACTACCCTTTACCAGCCATTATGCCGCTCATCAATACTAGGCAACTCTACCAGATGGGCTTACTAGAAAGTGAACACTTACCCTTTTTGCAAGCCTTAAAAACGTATAACCCCTTAATGTTTGATTTCGCTGTTAAACGGCTATTGCAATTTAATGGCAATCACTTTAGCCAACAAGTTTTTGAGACGCGCCGTTTTTTCGAGCGTAACTTAGTCGCCTAAGCTAGCAACATTTGCATAATGAGCAACCAATTCCAACTATTGAAAGAGCGGCGCTTCCGACCCTTATTCTCCACGCAGTTTTTGGGTGCGTTTAATGACAATGTATTTAAAACGGCACTCATTACGCTGGTCGCTTTTCAATCCACGCAGCTGACTAGCATTGATAGCAAAACATTGGTCACCATCTTGCCAGGTTTGTTTATCCTGCCGTTTTTCCTATTTTCAGCCACCGCAGGGCAAATTGCTGACAAACTTGAAAAATCCAAGTTGATTCGTGGCATTAAGCTATTCGAAATCTTCATTATGCTATTCGCCAGTGCCGGCTTTTTATTCAACAGCGTTGTGTTGTTAGCCATTGCTTTATTCTTAATGGGTGTGCAATCTTCCATTTTTGGCCCAGTCAAATATGCTTACTTACCGCAACACCTCAACAAGGAAGAGTTAATTGGTGGTAACGGCATGCTGGAAATGGGCACCTTTGTTGCTATTTTGATTGGGCAAATATTAGGTGCTTGGCTTGCTACCCAAACCACCAGCGACCTCATCACCAGCTGTTGTATCCTGACACTAGCAGCACTCGGGTACTGGACCAGTCGCGGCATCCCAAACTCACCAGCAGGCGCACCCAATTTGAAGGTCAATTGGAACCCTGTGACCGAAACCTATCGCAACTTAACATTTATTTGGCAACATCAAGCATTGTGGCTCGCCATTATTGGCATTTCATGGTTCTGGTTTATTGGCGCCACCTTGCTCGCACAGTTTCCTAACTTTGCCAAAATAACCTTGCTGGGTAATGAAAGCGTCTTCATTTTATTACTCTCGATTTTCTCGCTAGGCATAGGGGTGGGTTCGTTATTATGTGAAAAGTTATCCAATCATAAAGTAGAGCTTGGTTTGGTAATGTTTGGTGGCATTGGCTTAGTACTATTTTGTGCCGACTTATATTGGACGAGCAGCCGCATTCAACAGGCACTTGCGCATACCAATGAAGTTCGAAGTTATCTCGCTTTTCTACATCACTTTTCACACATTCATTTATTAGCTGATATCTTATTGATCGGTTTATTTGGTGGTTTTTACATCGTGCCACTCTATGCCTTTATTCAACACAATGCAGAAAAAGGCCATCAGTCCCGCGTTATTGCCGGGAACAATATATTGAACGCTTTGTTCATGGTTATTTCGGCATTGTTTTCACTTTGGGTATTCAGCCTAGGATTTAGCATCCCAGAACTGTTTCTCATCACCGCCATGTTGACGACCTTAGTCTTGATGTATTTGTGTATTCGACAACCAGAATACTACTTGGCTTTTGCCAGGTGGATAAAACGTTGATGCCTTACAGTGCAGCATTCATCATCAGTTATGTCGAATCTGCTTTTCTCGCATTGCGGCCAGACGCTTTGGTCTGGTGGGGCATTGCTTACTTCTTAAGCATTTACCTCATTTTTAGCAGCATTGCTTGGTGTATTGCACATATTGTGAACCGGCCAATTGGAAAAAGACCAATAAAATCTGAGCAGGTTCGGTCAGAATTGTTAGATTCTATCCGCTCCATTCTTATTTTCAGCATTGCTCTAGTTGTCCCATGGGCAATGCTGAAACTCGGTATTGCTGCATTCCCGACAAGCATTTCAATTGTATCTATCCTGACAGAAATGCTCATCCTAATTATCTGGAATGACATATACCTTTATGCCATATACCGTTTATTGCCCAACCAATTCAAAAAGTCACATACTACACATCACTCATCAGTCACGACTACACCTTTTACCGCCTATAACATGAGCGTATGGGAGGCCATTTTATTAGGCAGTGTCATGCCCATTGCGATGCTGTTCTATGACTTTTCATTGGTTTCACTTGCATTTTTACCAATTTGGTCAATTGCTATTAATACGCTGGCACGCACTAATTTCAACCTCATTTCAAACGCTAGTAAACACTCACTATCAGGACTTATCAAAAGTCTGAAGCGCTGATTTTAGTCAACAATAAATATCCAATGGTGATTCCAAATACCCGGTCAGCTAGGAACCGTTTGGTTTTACATGGGTTATCTGCTGAAATGTTACATGGCCTATTGGTGCAAGAAAAAAAGCACCAGGCAAAAAATATGGCGCAATTAGCTTTATAATCCTGTTATCCAAATAACTTTGTTTTTGAAACCAAGTGCCAACTAGATGAACAACACTTCGCCACACACATGAATAAATCTTTTGCGTCTACGACTAATAAGCAACTCATTGCCAACAGTCTGAAGTATATTCTCACAGGCGGCTTACGCATTAGCAACGGACACTTACCCCAAACAGACCATCAGATCCCTGAAGACTTTATCGGTGTGTGCGTCGCTTCAAATGAAGACCCCGAAACTGATCACTATATTATTGCGCAACTCGAAACGTTAGGTATTGAAGAAGTGCGTTTGGATTTTACTTATAACGATGTCGATCACTTTAATGCCCGCTTTTTAGACAAACTACTCACGCATGGCTTTCATGTCACGTTGCGTTTGTTCCCTCCATTCAACGTCGCTGCCCATATGAATGGACCAGATGAGCAAGCGAGTTGGAAAGCCTTCTTAAACAAGACGCTCGATCGCTATGGGCAGCAGCTCAAACAAGTAGAGGTTTGTAACACCATCAATAGAAAACGTTGGGCTGGTTACACACTACATACCTTTTTGCTGACATGGCAGATTGCCCATGAGGCAGTGAAATCACGTAGCATTAAATTGCTAGGCCCGAATATTCAAGATTTTGAACCGATTTATAACATCGGCATATTGAAAATTCTGCAAACCGAAAACCTATTACCCGACGTACATACTGACAATCTATTCGTAGAGCGGGTGACCGAGCCAGAACGCTACGACCATCGTATTTTAAAATATCAGTGGTCAAAATTATTCAAATACAACCTCATTAAAAAAGCCCGCGTGCTGACTAAAGTTGGCCGTTATTTTGGTGTTGACCATACCAGTTCCGCCACAGCTTTTTGGGCCATTTATCGTATCAAGCGTATCTTAGTCGCAGGCGAACAAAAACAAGCAGATTATCTAACACGCTACTTCACATTATTGGCGGCTTCTGGCAGCTTGCAACAAGCGAATTGGGGTGCATTTATTTGCAACCGTGAAGGCCTGATTAATGATGGGCTCACAGATGATGAATATCCAGCACTCGAGCGCATTACACATTACCAGTCAGCAGATGGCATACTAAACGAATATGAACGTTATCCAAGTTTTTATGCCATGCAAACTTTGCTTACGCAACTCAAAAATGCGCACTACCATGCGCCGGTTGCCACAACAAAGGATTTAGAAATTCACCACTTTAGCAACCCACGCCACCAATTTCACACGGCTTGGACAATCAATGGAAAAATAGCTGACCTTACTAAAGTTTATAGCCAACAGACCTTGGATCACGCCCAAATCATTTCTCGTGACGGTGACCCCCTCAATGAAGATAACTGGTTTATCTGCGAAAAACCAATCTACTTATGCTGGGATGCAGAGTTTAATATTGAATTACTACCTTCCCCGCAAGTGACAAAAGACCTTGCCATTCATGCCTATATTGATAACGCACAATATTACAAGGTGGATCAAGATGGTTGGTCAGGCTTAGTATTGGCGCATGATGCGACGCAAGCTCAACAGTTAATGCAAGCACTTAATCCAGAAACACTGAGTGCGCCTAAAAAAGATCAATCATTACGGCATGCGCGTAATGTCATCTGGGCAACAGAAGACCCGCGAGATTCATCTGCAAAAGTCACCATTAAGCAGCCGGTTAAAATGTACCCGCACAAAGCCTTTTTGGATCGTTTTAAACCCAGCAAGGCGAAGCGCAGTTGGAATGGTGCCATTGAATTAATGCGCCGTGATATCGGCACAGCGAAACCGCTGGCTTATTTTGAGAAGCTTGGCGACACCTCTTTAAAACAAAACTTCTATATTTGTGAACATGTTGATGCAGACTGCAGTATCGGAGAAATATTTTCTGCTTTTGCACGCGGCGAGACTGCTTTCAAAGGGCTGCAACCTGAAGCGGTTTATACACAATTTGCCAAGTTCTCAAACAATATGCATAAGCGTGGCATTTTCTTTAGAGATTATTCTGGGGGCAATATCCTCGTGAGCATTCATGAAGAAAATATACTCGAATTTTCATTGATTGATACCGCACGCTTACATACCTATCATGGCTCAATTCCATTCAAACGACGTATCGCTGATTTAACACGTGCCTGTCATAAACTACACCCTGCTGGTCGCAAACGCTTCTTACAAATTTATCTTGGCTTAACAGGTCGCCAGCTCAATTTATCCATTCAATCTAAATTTTGGCTCTATGCATTCAAGGTTAAATTAAAGCGCACTATTGGCAGAAAAGGGATGAAAAAGCTGATCAAACGCTTTAAAAAAACCTGATTCAATCTAATGAAAACCATGACCTACTTTTAAGTAGATTTAACATCAACAATGATGATGGTATTCCGTAGTATATCTATACGTAATGCAATTTGCTTTGCGAATCTACGAAAAAGGAGAACGACTATGTGGACAACACCAGCAGCTACTGAAATGCGTTTCGGTTTTGAAGTTACAATGTACGTAATGAACAAATAATTTTTGTTCTTATATACGAAAAGGCGCTTTATGCGCCTTTTTTTATTGATTGAACTACTGACAAAACTTCTCTATATCTCGCTTTGCCACTTTAATATCATAAGCATCTACAGCTTCCCCATTAGTATGTCGCAAGGAGCCACTCAATACATCGCGTGCCAATGCGCAATTTCCTGCATCAGACCCATCAGAGATACCGCCTGTGACTGACTTTGGAGGACCTTGCTTTTTCTTTGCAGGCGCTTTTTTAAGCGCTGCATTTTCTTGATCAATCTGCAATCTTCTTTTTGCTTCTTTTTCTTGATGAATTTCCTCAGCTGTTTTCACTGACGATGGTTGCGGTCTAAGCTTTAGCTTTTCCGCTTTCTGGGCGACTGGTTTTTGTTGTGAATAATGTGTGACACCATGCTTATCCACCCATTTATAGATTTTTGCATGCGATAAGGGTGCAACACAAAAACAAATAAGAAAAATACACAGCCTATTTTTGTTATTAAGTAACACGTACACCTCCAACGAGCGATAGAGACTTAAAAATTTATCATAGTTAAGCGACGAAAAGAAACAACGCGCGCTTATTTGCTTTCATGCATCAAACTTTGATAAACCTGCCGCGTCATTTTCTCTAAGGTAATGAAATCACTGCGCCACGCTTGGTATTCGGCTAACGGCGCTAATGCCACCACCTCATCCTCGGACTTTCCTTGTGCTTTTAATGTCTCAATGATTTTTTTCACCTGTTGCAACATCACAACAGCATTTTCAACATCTTGACGGCTAGCAAGCTCACCATGCCCGGGGATGATTTTCGTTTTATCATCAACCAGCGTCAAAATTTTCTGATGCGCTGCAATGATTCCTGTGATGCTACCACCACTATCTAGGTCAATGTAAGGAAAGTAACCATTGATATAAACATCCCCTGTATGCATGACATTTAAGTTCTTAAAGTAAATGACAACATCACCATCTGTATGCGCATTCTTCACATGAAAAATATGTGCCTCATTTCCATTTAAATGAAAGTGCATCTCATCAGAAAATGTAAACACCGGTAATGCGCCATCACTGGCTTTGCCTAGTTCTTCATGTAAGCGTTTCCGCGCATGCTCATGTGCAAAAATTCTAGCACCATGCGCTGCCATGGGACCATTGTTCCCCGCATGATCCCAATGAAAGTGTGTATTAATCAGAAAGTCGACTGGCTTATCGGTAATGCTTTTGATGGCTTTTTGCATGACGCCTAGCGCCTTAGGAATACCATCATCGATCATCACCACGCCATCATCACCAACTGATAAAACAATATTTCCGCCAGTGAATGCATCAACCCCTTTAAGCATATACAAGTGGTCTGCCACTTCCGTAACTGCATATCGCAACTCGCCTTTGTCTTCTGCTAGTGCATGCAAGGGAATCAACAGCATGGTAAGCAATACTATGGCATTCTTTAACAGTAAACTCGTTAACTCGCTCATGCCTATTTCGCCTTCGGTTGTACAAGCGGATAGCCTTTGGGTAACAACACCCACATTTTTCCTTCTTGCTTCATGGAACCAGCCTTAGCGCCAGCTTTGTCACCCGCGCCCCAAAAGAAATCAGCCCTTACACCGCCTTTAATCGCACCACCAGTGTCTTGCGCCACCATCAACTGTTGTAAAGGCAACTGACTATTCGGTTGCGTGGTCGATAAAAACACAGGTGCACCAAGTGGAATATACCGCCGGTCAATTGCAATGCTACGTTCTGCAGTAATCGGCACACCTAACGCGCCTAACGGCCCTGGTAAGCCTGCTGGCAGCTCTCTAAAGAACACATAACTTGGATTACTGTTCAGCAAATCTTGCAGCTTATCTAAGTTGTTTCTGGCCCAGTTCTTAATACCTCGCATCGATGCTTGATGAAGTTTCAAATCTCCACGATTGACCAACACACGGCCAATCGATTCATAGGTATGACCATTTTGATTGGCATAACCCACTTGTATACGTTCACCATTATCTAACGCCACAACACCAGACCCTTGAACTTGCAAAAAGAACACATCAATAATATCGTCAATCCAGAACAGCTCAGAACCAGCGAGCGGTGAAGGGCTAGTATCAATTTCTGCACGTGTACGATAAGGGACTAATTTTTTACCTTCCAACTTGCCTCGCACACGTTTATATTTGAGCTCAGGGTAGCTATCTGCCAATTCAACCGTAATCAAATCGTCAGGCTCACGATATAAGGGATATGGGTAATTCGCAGATTTTTTTCTACTGCCTTTTAATAAGGGCTGATAGTAACCTGTCACCAGCCCAGTATCAGAACCATCTTCATTCTGCGCTTGGTAAACATCAAAATGCGTCGATAGATAATCAATAATTTTGGCATTATCAGGCTTTTGCATTGTTTTTGCAGCTTCACAAGCAGGTTGCCATGCTGCACGCTTGATTAAGCTGGTACAACTTTGTAGCCAAGCAGGCCAAGCTGCCATCAAGTCATCTCCTAACAACCCTTTTAAATCATCCAGCTTTGCTGGTTGTAGTAAGTCAAAATGTGATGTTTTTGCTGTCGCTTGTGGTGGTTTCACCTCAACCGGCTGCTTATCTTTTGGCGTTTGCTTGGGCAACTGCACAGGTGCTGGGCACTGGCATGTTTGCTCTACTGGCTGCTGTTTTGGTTCAGTTGACTGTGTTTCTGTTGGCTTTACCGCAGTCTTTGAACAAGCGGTCGTTATTAAAATCGTCGCTAACAATAATAACGTTTTTTTCATATGTTCAATCTTAATGTAGCACCCTAGGTGCTGCAAGTGTAAAAGGTGGAATCGTCGCCTCAAACTGCGTGCCATCTTCTGCAACAATGTGATAAGTCCCACGCATCGAGCCTGCTGCCGTGCTTAATACGGTACCACTCGTATATTCATACGACTCTTCTGGCTGCAAGAGGGGCTGCGCGCCGACCACACCTAAGCCTTTCACTTCATCAGTATAGCCATCCGCATCGGTAATGATCCAGTGTCGGCTGATTAATTGTCCTGCGACATCACCCGTATTCGTGATGGTAATGGTGTAAGAAAAGGCATAACGTGCATCTTCTTCACTCGACTGCTCTGCTAAATATGCGGTGCTGACATTAACTGAAAACTGATACTGCGCAGCCATTAGTCAATCATGCCTGATGTTGGTGAGCTCGGGCTAGCGGAATATAGCTTTTTCGCCATCCGTCCGGCTAGGAATGCTTCGCGACCAGCCTCAACACCTTTCTTCATGGCAGATGCCATGAGTACGGGGTCTTGCGCTCCAGCTATTGCCGTATTCATCAAAATACCAGCGCAACCTAATTCCATTGCAATCGCCGCATCACTAGCAGTACCAACTCCAGCATCAACGAGCACTGGCACATTGGCATTTTCAATAATAATTTGTAAATTCCATGGGTTTAAAATACCCATACCAGAACCAATTAATGATGCTAACGGCATTACGGCACAACAACCTACATCCTCTAACTGTTTAGCAATAATCGGATCATCTGAGGTATACACCATGACATCAAAACCGTCTTTGACTAAAGTCTTAGCTGCAGCAATCGTTTCAACAACATTTGGGTATAAAGTATTCGGGTCACCTAACACTTCTAGCTTCACAAGCTGATGACCATCGAGTAATTCTCTGGCTAAGCGTAATGTACGCACAGCATCATCTGCGGTATAACAGCCCGCCGTATTCGGTAAATAAGTAAATTCTTCTGGCGGCAAAAATTCCAGTAACGAAGGTTCATCTGCATGTTGACCAATATTCGTACGGCGAATCGCCACTGTCACAATTTCTGCGCCACTCGCATCAATAGCTGCGCGTGTTTCTTTAAAATCTTTATATTTTCCAGTGCCCACTAATAATCGTGAACCATAGGATTTACCCGCTATTACTAACTCGTCTGTCATTACACTCTTCTATCTATCAAACAATTAAACTTATTTCTTGGCTAGCGTCCACTAGCCACCACCTACCGCGCCCACAACTTCCAAGCTGTCACCATCATTGAGTTGTGTCTCTGCATATTGGCTTTTGGGAATAATCTCGCCATTACATTCAACCGCAATGCGCTTCCCAACGATTTTCAACTCACTGACTAAATCAGCTACTGTCATGTGCGCTGCTTCGAATGATTTGCTATTTCCATTTACTGATAACTGCATGTTAAAACTTTTCTCTTCATCGACTTTCTACAAAACTAGCCCATTAAACCACATTATCTTTTAAACATTAAAGGACCTTCGCCACCCATGCTGAACAAATGACTGTTTACATTTTGCAATAAACCAACACATCATCACACAAAACATAATGATTTTAATGATTTAGCGCAAAAACTTATGACTAAACATGAACTTTTTTGCTAGATTACTATCAACATCTTAACTGAAACAAAATTTCAGCCATTTAACTCCCAAAAGGAAGGTATGACAAGATGAAAGAAGCTGTAAAAAAAGCGAACCCAACAAAACCGCTGCACACGAAAAGTAGTGACACCCCCAAAGTGAGCCCAACAGACAAAACGCTCAATGCCAACACGTCCAAGGAAAAACCATTAAGCCGCTTTCTTGAAGCCAGCTGCGATTGCGTTTAATCACGTTTAATCGCTTCATTTTTAATGGGCATAAAAAAGAGGATGGCATATGCCACCCCCTTTTGTCACGTGAACAAACCGTAATCGAATTAATCGATTTCGATCTGCGGGCGACCTGGCTCAGGCCAATCCATATGGAAGTACTTACCACGTGGCTGGTCTTTACGCTGATAGGTATGCGCACCAAAGTAATCACGTTGACCTTGCAATAAGTTAGCTGGCAAGTCAGCACTTCTATAGCCGTCATAGTAAGCTAATGCTGCCGCAAAACCTTGAACAGGGATGCCGTTTGTCACCGCCAATGCAATCACTTTACGCCAGCCTTCTTGGCCTTTGCTCATTTCTTCGGTGAAGTATGGGTCTAACATTAAGTTCTTCAAACGAGAGTTAAGTTGATAAGCATCAGTAATACTTTGTAAGAATTTCGCACGGATGATACAGCCACCACGCCAGATTTGCGCAATCTCACCAAAATTAAGATTCCAGTTGTATTCTACTTCTGCTTTACCAATGAGTTGGAAGCCTTGTGCGTAAGCACAAATCTTAGAGCAGTAAAGCGCGTTCT